>CALPVI020000044.1 GCA_943326975.2 Actinomyces viscosus
AACCCGTTACATTTAATTGTAACGGGTTTTTTTGTGCTTATTAGTTTTTGTTATGATGATTGGGATGTTGCCTAGTTATTTGAGTGTGTGAGAGAGTAATTCCGAAGCTTCGGAAGATACCACTTATATAAAACCCGTTACATTTAGTTGTAACGGGTTTTTTTATGCTTATTAGTTTTTGTGATGATGATTGGGGTAGTAAACTAGTTATTTGAGTGTTGGGAGAGAGTAATTCCGACACTTCGGAAGATACCACTTTTATAAAACCCATTACATTTAGTAGTAACGTATTTTTAGTCTATAAAATCCTTGATTTAATTAACAATATACAGAGTCCAACTTAGAAGTACATTTAATACTATTTATATTTAGTTACAAAGTTTTCTTATATGTATATTGTTTTGAAATTAATAGTTTGTGATAATTCATTATTAGTATATTAGCTAAAATTATTTTTATTAATGTTTCCATCAGATATTTGCTATAAACGTATATTGTTTTCTCCTTTAAATTGGGGTTATGGACATGTTGCAAGATCTATTCAAATTATTAATGAATTAATAAAGAGTAATAATACAATTTACATTGCATGCTCTGAATCACAGTATAATATATATTTAAATTATTTTAGTTCAAATCAATTTACTTGGATTTTACATATTGATTATCCTTTTAATTTTAAAGGTAATGGTTACTTTATTAATGATATATTTTCATCAATATTTTCTTTATATAATCGCCTTATTACTGAAAAAAAACAAGCTGATAATCTAGTTGATCAATTCTCAATAGATATTATAATTTCAGATCATCGCTATGGATTTCTTTCACAAAAAGTACCATCTATATTTGTTACTCATCAGTTGAATTTACCACTTTCAAATTTTGGTTTTTTTTTCCAATTTATACATCAAAAGTTAATAAGTAAATTTAATTATATTTGGGTTTTAGATGATCAAAATAATCATTTTGCAGGTAAACTTTCTAAGCGTAAAAAATCGAATAAATTACATTTTATTGGTGTTAAATCAAGGTTTAGTTTATATACTAATGAATTAACTAAAGAATATGATCGAGTAGTTGTTGTTAGTGGTCCTGAACCTTACGCTGAACAATTTTTTATTGAACAATTAGAATGTTTTAAAGAGTCGGTTAATACAGTAATAATTTCACCGAAACACTATTCTATTCAGGATATAAATTACCAATGTAAGATTGTATTAGCATCTAATTGGTTAGAAGTAGATCAAATAATTAGACAATCAAAAAAGTTGATATCTCGAAGTGGATATTCAACAATTATGGATTTACATTTTTTACAAATTCCATTTGAATTTCACCCGACTAAAGGACAAGCCGAACAAATATATTTAGCTGATTTACATAAAAAACTCAATGGGTAAGTTTTGCCCTTCAATATCACAACCCCCAACCTCAATCTTATTCTTAATCTCAATCTTAATTAAAAAAAAAAAGCTGTCCGAAGACAGCTTTTTGAAAATATGTAGAAGTGAATTATTTAACTACTGAAGAGAAATTAGCATCTCCAAATAATTTAATGAATTCTCTATCTTTAGCAGCTTTAGCTTTCAATGTTTCGTCTTTAGCAATAGCATTTTTCAAGTTACTTACAGCAACGTCTGCTTTACCAGTTCTAGCACCAACAATAGCTTTTAAATAATATCCTAATGCAGAATCTTTATCTACTGAACCATCAACTGCTGGAGTAGCTGCATCAAATTGTCCACTTAAAATTAAAGCTAATGCTTTATTAAATGAAGCTTCTGATCCTAAATTAGAAATTGCATCATTGTACTTACCTTCTTTGATGTTAATAATACCATTGTTATAGTTAACTTCTTGACCTGCACCTTTTGCTTGCTCTAATAATTGTTTAGCTTTAACAAAGTCACCATTTACACCAGCGACAGCAGCTAAGTTATTTTTAGAAATATTATTTTCTTTAACTGTATTAGCTTTCTCAAATTTATCTTTTGCTTCTTGTAATTTATTTTGAGTAAAGTAAATTACACCAGCATTGTTGATTGCTCTAACATCTTCAGGGAATTTCGTTTCTGCTGCTTGATAAATACTTAATTTTGTATTTAAGTCATTTGTTAATGTAGCAGAAAATAATAATTCTTCTAATTTTAAAGTTTCTGGTTTAGTAGTTGAGATAGTTTTTAATTCTTCATCTGTGTAACCAACTAAATCATATGTAACTGTAATTTCAGCACGACGTAATTTTGGGAAAATGTTATCATCTAAATATTTAAATGTTTTACCCATATTTCTCATTTCTGTTTCACGAGTTTCAGGATCTTTATGCATTTCTAATACACGAATAACTAATTGTTTTTCGTCATTGTTCATTGCTGATTTCTCTAATTCTTTTTTGAAACCATCATAATCCTCACCTCTACCAGATAATGTATATAATTCTGTTTGAGCTTTTTCGTTTTTTGCATTTTTAGCAATGCTAACTATAGCAGCTTTTGCAGCGTTTGCTCTATCTGTAGATAAACTATTGTTTTTACCTGTTTCACCTTCTGGAGAAGCATAACCTGTAATACTTACAGTTTTAATAGTGATTTTTGGATTTGCTTGTGCGTCCGCTAACCATTTTTGAAAATCTACAATATCTTTATCTTTAAATTCAACTGTTTTAACCTCAGATTTAGCTCTTTCGAAATTGAATTGTCCAGGAGATAAAGTTTCTTCACTTACTCTTGTGAAATTATCTTTTTCAGATATTACTTTAAAATCTTTTTTCAACAAGAAAGGTGTAATTATAGTTGCATCAGCAATTTTAACTTCTGGAAGTTGTTTTTTAACCTTTCCTCCTTTAAGAACATTACCTGATACTTTTAAATCTGTATTTTCATATTCTGATTTGTAAGGAACAATATCAGTATAAGTTACATTTCCTCCTGATTTAAATTGAATAACATTACCATTACCAGTAGCTTTTTCTCCTTGAATAGTAACAGACTTTAAAGCAGTATTACCCAACATAGGAGTAATTTCAGCAGATACTTTTTTTCTAATTCCTTTTTCAGGGATTTTTAGATCAACTTTAACACGTACTGAATCTCCATGCATTTCTAACGGATTTGGAGTAACCGTGTATTGAACATCTTTCAGAAGGTTGCAACTTGCTACCATTGATCCTGCAAGAGCAATAAACGCAAAGCCTTTAATCGTTTGTTTTTTCATATTAACTAGTTGTAATTCTTACCAATTTTAAATGCAATATTAATCAAATATTTTATGTAATGAAAAAAAAGAGCATTTTTTATTTAGTTTATTGTATTAATTTAATTGTAAAGTATTTATAGTTTTAACTAAAATTGATAAATCTAAACAATTTCTCTTTAATGATATTAGATCGATGTTTAATTCAGGATCTATGAAATTTTCAGTTATTTCAATTAGTGGTGTCAGTACAAAATTCCTTTCAGTTCTTTTCGGATGAGGAATAACTAACTCATTTTCTTTTATTATTTCATTTCTATAGTAAATGATATCTATATCTATAATACGAGATGAATATTCAATATTTGTCTTTGTTTTTCTACCTATTAATTGTTCTATTTGCTGTGTTTTTTTGAGAAGTTCAATTGGTTTCAATTTTGATTCTATTTCTATACATAAATTCAAAAATTGTTGATCGGAATTAAAACCGAGTGGTGGGTTTTCATATATCGAAGAAATTTGATTTACTCTTCCAATTTCTTGTTGAATTAATTGAATACTTTTTTCAATGTTTTTTATTCTATCTCCTAAATTACTTCCGATACTAAGATATATTTGATTTGTGTTTTTATTTATTTTTTCCATTGAAACGTATTTATCATTTTCATTAAGTCTATTTTTAAATATTCTAGACTTGGTTTCAGAGAATCGTAATTAGGAACACTATTAAAGTATACAACGCCACTTACAAATTTAGTTGTAGAATCTGTCAAGTAAAACTGATAAGGCGAAGCAACGTCCCCTTGTAATTCGAAAATTGTACCAAACACTCTATCTTTTGATCGTATAATTTTAGTGTCTTCAATAGCTGTTGCTTTAATTTTGTGCTCATCTACTTTATCAATAGCATAGTTTACATAAGCTGATAATGGTTCAACCATATCTATATAAGAAAAATGAATCACTCCATTTAGTGGTCCTAATTCAATATCCTTATGGCAACTAGGTCCAGTTTGGTCTATTACTTGTTTTGCTTTGTATAGTTTTGAAAGCTGAAATGTATAATTACAATCATCATTTATGGTTATATACTTATGATTAGGTAGGTCTAAACGTAAATATGTTGGAGGTTTAGGGATACTAATTTCATTTGTCGAACAACTAAATACGAAGATTACACTAAAGAAATAAATATAGTATGATTTTTTATTTTTCATTTTATTCGATATTAGTTGGTAATATAACTTTAACAGATCTAATTCTTCTTTTATCTGAAGATTCAACAATCAATTTTATATCATTACATATAATAAATTCTTTGTTTTTTAGTATTCTACCAGCATTTTCAACAATGAATCCAGCAAGTGAATCTGATTCACCTTTAATTAATTCGAATTCTTTTCCGTCAATATCTATAATTTTGTAGAAATCATTCAGTGCGGTTCTTCCTTCAAAAATATAAGTTTGTTCATTTAATTTTTTAAAATCAATTTCTTCTTCATCAAATTCGTCAGTTATATCTCCAACAATTTCTTCTAAAACATCTTCTAATGTTACAATTCCTGAAGCTCCACCATATTCATCAACAACAATTGCCATATGAACTTTCTTCGTTTGAAATTCTTTCAGTAAGTCATCTATTTTTTTGTTTTCAGGCACAAAAAATGGTTTTCGTACTAATTCTAACCAATTAAAGTTTTCTTCTTTATTAAGGTGTGGTAATAAGTCTTTGATAAATAAAATCCCAATAATATTATCGAATGTATCATTATAAACAGGTATTCTAGAATAACCATAGTCTAAAATTTTATGAAGCACCTCTTTAAAATTGAAACCACTCTCAATTGCTGATACATTTAATCTTTGACACATTATTTGTTTGACATCCGTCGCGCCAAATTTTACAATTCCTTCTAATATTTTATGTTCTTCTTCAGAAGTGTTTTCTTCTTTTGTTAATGCAATTGCTTGTTCAAGTTCGTCACTCGATATTTTTACACCTTTCTTTTTAGAATAACTACCAATTATTTCTGACCATCCTACTAATCCAGCTCTTAACCATGATATAGGTGGGATTGAATTGATTAAATTTAAAGGACGTGCTAAAATGCGAACAGTTTTGATGTTGTTTTTTGAAGCGTAAATTTTTGGAATTACTTCACCAACTAATAATATTACAAAAGTACTAACGATTACATCTAAAACGAAATATAGAGTTTTCTGTTTTTCTTCGTCAATGTAATTCCCTAAAATACTACTTACTGTTAACACAATAGCAATATTTGAAAAGTTAATTACTATTAAAATAATAGAAAGCAAATCTTTGGGTGTATCTATTAATTTTTTGGCAATAACATAACCTTTATCGTTACTCTTTTTTAAAAAATCTTTATCTATTGGCTTTAATGAAAAAAAAGCAGTTTCTGCTGCAGACATCATTGCTGTTACAAATAATAGAATAAGTAGTAATGAAAATAAAAATATTATTGAGTTCATTTTTGATTTTATGAATATGCTAAAATGCTTAATAAGCAATTAAAAATGAATTATTAGAAAGGTAAATCATCAGTGTCTTGATCTAATAATTCGTCTATTTTTGATGGAGTAGGAGGTTTTCCTTCATTGGAGTAGGGAGCATTATTTGTATTTTTTTCACTACCATCAGGTCTTGAAATAATGTTTAAAACATCAGCAATTATTTCAGTGGTATATCTAGTCGTTCCTTCTTTATCTTGCCAAGACCTTTTTTTTAATTTACCCTCTACGTATACCTTGTATCCTTTTTTTATGTATTTTTCAGCAACTTCTGCAAGTCCTCTCCATACTACAATGTCATGCCAGTCTGTAAGTTCTTTTTTTTCGCCGGAAGTTTTATCTGTATATATTTCTGAAGTTGCAATAGAAAAACTAGCAACAACAGCACCATTCTCTAAACGTCTTACTTCAGGGTCTTTTCCTAAATTACCTAATAAGATTACTTTGTTAACGCTTCCAGCCATAATATCAAATTATAATATAACAAATATACGAAAAAAATGAAATGACATAATTTATTGTAAATCTGTTGTTTCTAAATATCTATCAATCAAACGAGGTATTGGGAAATTTTGTATTTCATTAATCTTTATATTGATTTGATTATTATATAGTTTTTCAGGGAGGCTATTGAAATGTAAAAAACGTGTTATTAACTTTTGGTGTGAAAGGATATGTGTTATTGGTTCACTTATTTTGAACAGTGATTTTTGAATATTTAAACTTAACAATTTAGGAATTTCATTTAATTTAATTTCTTTTTCTGTTTCAATCATTGGAAATTGATAGAGCTGTTGCCAGATATCTTTTTCTTCTCTTCTTTCTATAATTGTTTGGTTTTTATTTGAGTAAATTAAGAAATAAAAATATCTATTTCGAATTTTAATTTTTTTTGACTTTACAGGTCTAAGTGTAATCGTATTATTACTAAATGAAAGACATTTTGTTGTTAATGGACATTCTTCGCAGTTAGGATTTGTTGGTGTACATTGCAATGCACCAAATTCCATTATTGCTTGGTTGTATAGTGCTGGGTTCTTCTTGTCTATAAGTTGATTTGCTAACTCTGAAAAAGCCTTTTTTCCTTCATTAGTATCGATTGCTTTATCTATATCAAAAAACCTGCTTAGAACACGATATACATTACCATCAACTACTGCATGTGGAAGATCAAACGCAAAAGAAGCAATTGCTGCAGCTGTATAATCTCCAATTCCTTTTAAAGATCGAATTTGATTGTAATTGCAAGGGAGCACACCGTTGAATTCATTAACAATCTGTTTTGCAGCAAAATGCAGGTTTCTTGCACGGCTGTAATATCCTAACCCTTGCCAATCGTTCAATATTTCATTTTCAGGTGCATTTGCAAGATCAAAAACTGTAGGGTAATGTTCTGTAAACTTGATGTAATAACTCGTGCCTTGAGCTACTCTTGTTTGTTGTAAAATTATCTCTGAAAGCCAAATATGATATGCATTTTTTGTGTTTCTCCAGGGTAATTCACGCTTATTTTGTCTGTACCAATCTGTTATTAGTAGTTGAAAATCAATCATTAAGACGAAAAAAAATAAAATATTTTACAATTAATGTTCAAATATAAGGATTCTTGATGTACTTTTGCATCCTGAAAATTAAGGAATAAACATAAAAATCATAATAAAATGACAAAAGCGGATATCGTTGCTGACATAGCAGTAGAGACAGGGTTGGAAAGAGCAGAGGCATTAAAAGCAGTTGAATCTTTTATGACTTCAATTAAAACATCTTTATCAAAAGGTCAAAATGTTTACTTGAGAGGTTTTGGAAGTTTTATCGTAAAAGAGAGAGCTGAAAAAACTGGAAGAAATATTTCGAAAAACACAACAATTATTATTCCAGCACACAATATCCCATCTTTCAAGCCAGCAAAAACGTTTGTTGACGAAGTGAAAAATAGTGTTAAAGTAAAATAATTCTAGTTTTTAATATAGAATTGTTAATTAATCGATTAAATTTTCTATTTTTGCAAACCTAATTTAATAGTAAATTAATTTTTATTAGATTATTAGAAAGTTAATATTGAGTTTAATCATAAAAAATATACAATTATGCCAAGCGGTAAAAAAAGAAAAGGTCACAAAATGGCGACTCACAAACGTAAAAAACGTCTAAGAAAAAATCGTCATAAAAAGAAGAAGTAATCAATAGGTTATTTGATATGTTAAACTTAGTGAATTTTCCTTCACTAAGTTTTTCTGTTTTTTTACATTTTAAATCAAGGCTTTCGTGAGTTTAGAACTAGTAGTCGATTCCCGACCAGAGGGTATATGGCTTGCGTTGCTGCGTGATGGAAAACTAATAGAGCTGCAAGAAGAGCAGGGCAACACTGAATTTGCTGTAGGAGATATTTATCTCGGTAAAGTTCGAAAAGTTGTTCCTAGTTTGAATGCTGCATTTGTGGATGTAGGTTTTGAGAAAGATGCTTTTTTGCATTATCTTGATTTAGGACCACAATTTAATTCGTTAAATAAGTTTACCAAAGATACGCTGCATAGTAAGCAAAACGTAGCTGATTTACTTTACTTTAGAGCAGAGAAGGATATACCGAAAGACGGGAAAATAAATGAAATAGTTTCGAGTACTTCTCCTATTTTGGTGCAAGTTGCGAAAGAGCCTATTTCAAGTAAAGGTCCTCGTTTATGTGCTGAAATTACTTTAGCAGGAAGATATTTGGTATTAGTTCCTTTTTCAGATAAAATTTCAATTTCTCAAAAAATTAAAGACCCCCAAGAAAGGGCTCGTTTGAAAAATTTAATGGATAGCATCAAGCCTAAAAACTTTGGTGTAATTATCAGAACTGTTGCAGAGAATAAGAAAATTGAGCTATTAGAACAGGATTTAAGGAACCTGTTGGAGAAGTGGAAATTAATGTTTAATAATCTTAAAACGGCTACACCGCCTAGAAGAGTATTAGGCGAATTAGATAAGACTTCTTCTATTTTACGTGATTTATTGAATGGTGACTTTACTAATATTCATATAAATGATGTTATACTCATGACAGAAATGAGTGAGTATATAACTGATATAGCGCCTGGTAGAGAGAAAATATTGAAATTACATGATCGTAAAATTCCTATTTTCGAAAAATTTGGTATTACGAAACAAATAAAAACTTTGTTTGGTAAAAAAGTTCCATTGTCTAATGGTGGTTATTTGATAATTGAGCATACAGAAGCAATGCATGTGATTGATGTTAACTCAGGTAATCGTAAAGGTTCAGAGGGACAAGAAAGCAATGCATTGGCAACAAATTTAGAGGCTGCAGAAGAAATCGCAAGGGTTTTACAATTGCGAGATATGGGTGGAATTATTTGTGTTGATTTTATAGATATGCACGACAGAGAGAATAATAAAATTCTTTTTGAGAAGTTGAAAGAACACATGCAATCTGATAGAGCGAAACACAATGTTTTACCTCCTTCAAAATTTGGAGTTATTGAAATTACGCGTCAACGTGTTAGACCAGAAACGGACATCAATACATCGGAAGCATGTCCAACTTGTAATGGTACAGGTGAAGTGCAGGCTTCAATTTTGTATGCTGAAGAAATTGAAAATAATTTAAACTATCTTATTGCTGATAGAAAAGAAAAAAATGTTTCATTGTTAGTACATCCTTATTTGGAAGCTTACTTTAAGAATGGAATAATTTCGAGACAGGTAAAGTGGTTGTTTAAATACAAAAAATGGATTCCAGTAAGAGGAGTTACAGAAAATCATTTACTTGAATATAAATTCGTGAATGATAAAAACGTTGAGATTACGTTATAAATCTCTGAAGATATTTTTGAAAGCTGTCCAATTGGGCAGCTTTTCTTTTTTAGAATTGATTTATTGACAGATGAGTTCGGATAGATTTTGTGAATAAATTCAAATCCTTAATTTTGTTAAATGGAAGAGAAAAAAGCAGTGTCATTTTTAGAGGCAAAAGCAAAATTGGAAGCCTATTGCGCTTATCAAGAACGTTGTCATTTTGAGGTGGAGCAAAAGTTGATTTCTTGGAAGTTCTCAGATGAACAAATTGCCCAATTGATTGCTGATTTAATAACGAATCGATTCTTAGATGAAGAACGATTTACATGTTCATTTGTTTCTGGTAAATTCAGAATCAAACGATGGGGTAGAATTAAAATCAAGGCGCAATTGAAATCAAAAAGAATTTCGACTTACTCTATTGAAAA
>CALPVI020000045.1 GCA_943326975.2 Actinomyces viscosus
TCTACTCTTACTTTTGTAAAACCTTGTTTTTGTATTTGAGCAAATAACTCTCTATAATGACCTTTTCTACCTTTTATTTTAGGAGCTAAAAGTATAACTTTTCTGCCTTTAAAATTTTGAATTATTAAATCAACAATCTGATCATCAGAATATTTCACCATTTCTTCGCCCGAATTGTAAGAATAAGCTATCCCAACTCTTGCAAAAAGCAAACGTAAAAAATCGTAAACTTCGGTAATAGTACCAACTGTAGATCTTGGACTCTTTGAAACTGTTTTTTGTTCAATAGAAATCACAGGACTTAGACCATCAATTTTATCCACATCCGGACGCTCCAAACCACCCAAAAACTGTCTAGCATATGCAGAAAAGGTTTCTATATATCTACGTTGGCCTTCTGCGAAAATAGTGTCAAATGCTAAAGAAGATTTTCCACTTCCACTTAAACCAGTGAAAACTACCAATTTATTTCTTGGAATTTTTAAATCTATATTCTTTAAATTATGTTCTCTTGCACCAAATACTTCGATTGCTCCATATTCGAATAAATCTTTCTTTTCAGACATTAATTATATGCTTTATAAGGCTTTAAATTCTCTGATGGTGAAGGTAATAAAACTTTATAAGGTTTAGAATGAATAGTAAGTCTATTTCCTTTTACCCATGGATTTAATTTCATGAAAATTTTAAAATTAAACCCTTTTGATTTTGACCATTCAGCTATATTTGAAATTGATTGTTTAACAATGTAAGATTTTGTTTTAAATGGCTTATATAACTCTATAGCATCTGTATCAAAACCATACGATTTAGGAGCTTCCATAATCAATTTCATTGCTAAAATCCTGAATACATAGCGAGAAGTTTCACTATTCATATCTGTATCAAAATAATGTTCTGTCCCCTGCCAACGCATGTCTTGACGAACACCTCCTATTCCTCTATTGTATGAAGCTGCAGTTAAAAGCCAATCTTTTAAAGTATCCTGAGCATGTTGTAAATAACCACAAGCTGCATAAGTACTTTTTTCAATATTCAAACGTTCGTCAACCTCATTACTCATTTCTAAATCAAACTCTTTAGCAGTAAAAGGCATAAACTGCCAAAAACCTTGAGCTCCTACAGGACTTACGGCTTGAACTAAACCACTTTCAATCACTGCTAGATATTTAAAATCTATTGGTATTTTTTTTTCTTTTAATATTTGCTCAATTTGAGGAAAAAACCTAGTTGATTTCTTTAAAATACCTATTGTTGCACTATGATAATAGGCGTTTAAAAGGACTTCTCTTTCTAATCTTTCTCTTACATCTTCATCTTTCAAAATGATTTTCTCACCACAAAACATCATTTCTTGTGGTAATTTAGGTATTGAGAAAATAGGAGAAGAGATTATAACTTCATGTTGGTTTTCTGATTTATTTTCGTTTTTAGAACTACACGAAATTAGAATCATTAAAGAAACCAGAACAATTAATGAATTGATTGTTTTGGAAATCATATAGGAAAATATTATTTTTTAGAATTAATTGGATATTTAATCGTATTTCTATAAAGTAAATAAAAAACTATTAAGAAATATAAAATTGCAATTATTGAAGGTAGAATAACATTTCTATTATAAATCATAATTAAACCTATTGCTAGAGCTGAAGATAATATTCCCAATAAAAGAAAAACATACCACACTCCCCTATCATTTAAACCCGCATAAACCAGATGATGGGTAGTATGATCTTTACCTCCAACCATGGGAGACTGACCTTTTTTTAGTCGATTAATTACAACCGTTAATGTATCTACTGCAGCCGGAGTAAAAGCTACAAGTGTAATTATTATACCAATCCATGAATTACATTCCACATGCCCTGCTGAATGCCCTACGGCTAATAAACTTTCTATAGAGTAAAATGCTACAAAAAGTCCTATAAATTGACTTCCTGCATCTCCCATAAACAATTTAGATGGATTTACATTGTAAAACAAAAAACCTATAATAGCACCAAGCATGGCAATCAATGAAATAGTCCAAATATTAGAATCAAAATCAAGAATTAAAGCGTTTGAAATAAAACATGCTAATAGAATGAAAAAGACAGTTGTACCTGTTATTCCGTCCATATTGTCTAACATGTTTAATGAATTCATGATTCCAACAACCCAAATCACTGTAAGTAATCCATCAAATATAAAATTATGAAAAACATGCAAAGAGACATTTGTTGCTACAAGAATTACACCGCAAGAAATTTGAACTATAAGTTTAGCGTAAGGTTTTGTATTGTAAGCATCATCTGCTAATCCCATTAAAAATGCAATAGAACCTGCTAAAATCAACCCAATATATGCTAAATTATGAAATATATTGTCCTCAAATGAAATGGAATAAGCAATAGCCGTAAAAACAAATACTATGTAAAAACTAACCCCTCCTAGAGAAGGTTTAGACTCATTACTCCATCTTACGACAACATCATTTTTATTTCGAATACCTAATGATTTTGAAAATCGCAGTAATAACTCATTTATTAGTGCAGAAATAAAAATCCCTCCAACACAAAATGATAACAACTGTATTATTTTCATCAACACGATACTAATTATTCAAATTCTGAAACAAAATTAACAAAATCTTTCCCTTTTTTGTCTTTTTCTGATACAAAAGGGGAAATATCAGGCCATTTAATACCTAAAGTAACATCATTCCATTTAATACAATCCTCATATTCAGGCGCGTAATAATTTGTACATTTATAATTAAAAATTGTATTATCTTCTAAAGCTAAAAATCCATGAGCAAATCCTGCAGGTATCCAAAATTGCGTTTTATTTTCTTCTGATAATTCAATCATATGATAATGACCGTAAAAAGGAGATTTTTTTCTAATATCAACCGCAACATCTAACACCCTACCTTTGGTCACCCTAACTAATTTCCCTTGTGAAAAAGGTGGCTTTTGAAAATGCAATCCTCTTAAAGTCCCTTTGTTTGAAAGCGATTCATTGTCTTGACAAAATGTAACAGCCAAACCAGTTAAAGAAGTGAATTTTTTTTCGTTAAAACTTTCAAGAAAATAACCTCTATCATCTTTAAAAACCTTTGGTTGAAGTATTAATAATCCAGGGATTTCAGATTGAATTACTTCCATCTTCTTAAAATTTTACTTATAAAACTTGCGTTTCCGTCTTCAAAATAACTGTTTTTATCCGAATAGCCATAACCGTAACCATAGCCATAACCATAGCCATAGCCATAGCCACTATTTCTACTACTTCTTTTCACACCATTCAAAATAACATTTAAGTTCTTTAACTGCTGCATCTCAAATAATTCTTTGATCTTATAAACAAATGTTCGTTTTGAATAATGAGATTTAAAAACATATATAGGAATATCAGCTTCAGTTAAATTCCTAACCCCATCAGAAACAAGACCTACAGGAGGGTTATCGATAATAATTACATCATAAAGACCTTTTAATTCCTGTATAATTTCTTTAAATCGATCACTTAAAATTAACTCAGAAGGATTTGGAGGTATTGGTCCTGCAGTAATAAAATCTAAGGTGATTATAGGTGATTTTTGAACACATTCTTCCAAAGTACTTTGATTTATTATCAATCCACTCATTCCTTTATCATTCGTGGTATTAAAACCTAAATGTATTTTTGGCTTACGTAAATCCAAATCCAATACAATTGTTTTCTTACCAGACATGGCAATAATACCAGCCAAATTTAAAGCTACAAATGTTTTTCCTTCTCCTGAAATAGAGGATGTAATTGCAATTGTTTGGTAATTTGGATTGATATAACTCAAATTCGTTCTAATATTCCTAAAAGCTTCTGCCAACATTGACTTTGGGAAATCATGCGCTAATAATTGAGAGAATTTCATATCCTTTTTAACTAAAGGTATCCCTCCTAAATTTGTAACATTTTCAGGTAATAATTTATTTAAATCATCAATTAAATTGATTTCATTAAATGTTAAATATTTTACAAATAAAATACCTACTCCAATAATAAATCCTATGAAGAAGAAAGAGATATAAACTAATTTTCTATTCGGACTTACAGGTGTATTATTTACAGTCGGTGTACTCAATATTTTGTTGTCTGTGGTATATCCAGCGTCAGAAATAGAATATAAAAATTTATTTTCTTGCAATAAATTAAAGTATTTTTCATTTAACTCTTGTAATCTACTTAATCGACCAAACTCCATCTTTTTACTTGGTAAACCTCCTATTTTAACCTCAAAAGCCTCTACTCGTCTATTTAAATTTCGGGCTTCATCTTTTAATCTTTCTTGAATTACACTGATACTTTTCCTTATTGATTGAGTTTTTAGTTGTATTTTTTGACTTAACAATTTCATTCCACTGTGTTCACTTGTAACTTCAAATTGCAAATCCTCTTTCTGTTCAAGTAATACTAATAAGTCATCAATTTTTTTGCTCAGATAATCTTCAAAACTTTTCCCTAGCATCTCAGGCAATAACCTGTATACCTCTAAACGATTTGGATCTGAAGTTAACTTAGTAGTTGCATACTCAAGCACCCTTACTTCTTCATTGATCTCCATCAATCGCTCTTGAAGATCCGTTACATTATCATATAAATTTTGCTCAAATTCATCAGTACCCATAAAATCTGAACCACTTTGCAACATCATTAAACTGTCTTTTGACTCCTTTAATTTATCTGACAAATAAGCAATTTGTTCATCAATAAATTTAATAATGTTTTCATCTCCCTTCCTCTTTGCATCCTCATCATAAACCATAAATGCATTCGCAACTGCCAAAGTAATGTCATGACAAAGCTGTGGGTTATGTCCTTTGTAAATAATCTGTATTGTTTTTGCCAATTCATTTATTGGTAATACTTGAAGGTCAGGCAAAAGTCTTGCAGTCAAACTAGAAATACTGTTGAATACAAAATAGAATTCATTTGTTTGAAAACTAGCTCTCAAAGATTCTATATCTGCAACATTAACAATAATATCGAACTGAGGTGTAATCAAATGTGTATTTGGTCTTGTAGAAAAATTATACTTTTGACCTTGATGCACATATGAGATTTGCATTTTATTACCATCCAAATTAACCGAAATCGGAACATCAATCATTGATGAATCTTTTAATTCGTAAGGAAGTATATTAAATCCGCCTGATTTATATCTTTCTTCCGTTAAAACAGCTCCTTTTGCAAAAATACTCACATGCATATTTAAACTAGCAATTGCTTTTTCAAATAAAAGTTGTGATTTTAACAACTCAATTTCAGAAGACATATCCTCAGGTTTAGAACCTATATGTTCAATATCCATCACCTCCTTGGCTTGATCTTTACTACCAATTTGAATCAACATTTGAGACTCGTAAACAGATTTAGTATATCTCAAATAAAAGAAGGCAACACTACAAAACAATAATATAAAGAATACTGGCCACCACCAATTTCTTTGTAAAGTAGTAAAGAGTATCTGCGGATCGTACTCTTTATTGATTATTTTAGATTTTTTCTCGTTCAATTTTAATTAGTTGTATTAATTACTCTAACAATAACAAAAACGCTTGAAATTATGGATATTATGGGCGCTATTTCTTTTACCAATTCTTTAGCTAATTCTGGTTTTGGTTCTATGTAAATATAATCATTACCTTGAATTATCATATCTGTAAATGAAAGGCCTTCGATTGTAGATAAATCAATTAAATAAACTTCTCGTCTATCTTTCACTTTACGCATCAGCTTTATAATTTTAGCTTGTCCACGCGTATCAATACCACCAGCTTGAGCAATTATTTCCATTAAAGTTGTATTGTTATTCATTATAGGAATAATTTTCGCATTACTTCCTTGACCTGAAAAAACAACACATCGTTTATTTGTTATTTCTACTTTTATAAAAGGCTTATTGTATTGTTCTGCATATTTGATTTTTAAAGTATCTTGAAATTCATTTAATGTTAAACCTTCTGCTTTCACATTTCCAATTACTGGTAACTCAACAAAACCATCAGACTTTACAACATACTGAAAATTGGTAATTATATTATTATTATTACCATATATAATATTTTCTGTTGTTACATTAGTACCACTAATTGATTCAATTAATTTTTCGCCTGAATTCGGATAAATATAAAAATTAAACTTATCATCACGAGTTAACGTATAATCATCAACTGGTCGCATTGGTATGGAGTCATATTTAAATTGTCCTCCTTTAGGAGTTTTAAACATTAAGCTACTATTAATACCGCAACTTCCTAATATTGAAATTAGTATTATAGAAAACAATGAATAACTTATTTTATATAATTTCATTTAACTTTCTTTTTGTCTAGTAATTCTTGATAATAATGTTCAATATTCTTTACCAAAGTTGTATAATGAAACTTTTCTCGAACGAAATTCCAACCTTTTAAAGACATTTCTTTTCTTATATTTTCATCATTCACCAAAAGTAATAATTTTTCAGAAAATTGAGAAAGATTATTCTTTTCAACAACAAAAGCTGTTTGACCATCCAAAACGACATCTTTTACTCCACCGACATCCGTTGTCACTATTGGTAAGTTTCCTGCTTGAGCCTCTATTAAACTAACTGGCGTACCTTCATTATCTGAACTTAAGCAAATAATATCCATGCCAGCGTTAAATTCTCCAATATTCTTAATCCAAGAAGTCATAATAAAAACCTCAGGAAAGTCAATATGAATATGATTTATTTTTTCTTCAATATTTTTTCGTTCCTCGCCATCGCCAACTATAAAGACTTTTATTTTTTTAGAAGTGTTTTTCAAAACATAATCGATTGAGTCTAAAAATAAATTGTGATTTTTTATTGGAACTAAACGACCTACAATAGCAATTGCTATTTCATCTTCTTCAATTGAATACTTATTTCTAATTACTTTTCTATTTTCTTCTCTATTGGAATGAAATTTTTCTAAATCAAAACCTAGTGGAATTACTTTAATTTTATCAAGAGAACAAATTTTATGAATAGTACCTAATTCCTTCTTTTGTAAATCAGAGATGGCAATTATCCCATCCGACTTAGCCGCTAATCTTCGTTCAATAAATTTGAATAAATGTGTTTTAACTTTACCAAAATAAGAATGAAAAACATGTCCATGAAAAGTATGAACAATAACAGGAACTTTACATGCTATTGCAGCTTTTCTCCCTAAGGCTCCAGCTTTAGACGCATGCGTATGAACAATATCAGGCTTAAACTCTTCAATTATACTCTTGATTTTTCTGTAAGCCTCTCTATCAGACCTAAAATTTGGCGTTCTTTGAAGTTCCTTAATTAGCAGAGGTTCAACACCATATTCTTCTAAAATATGTAATGAATCACTTTCATTTTTTTCTGGCAAACCTCCAATTAATAGCGTTTCAAAATCCTCGTTTATAAAACGTGTAAGAAAAGTCGCGTTGTAGGTTGGGCCACCTATATTAAACCTATTAATAATTCTTAAAACCTTTGGCATTTCTTTACTATATTCATAAACAAGAAATAAATCAACTGATTTTCCCTTGTAAATTAATTCAAATGTAGTTTATTAATACGGATTTGGCGCTGTTTTTGTTGTTTTAATAGTTAAGTTTTCTTACAATCTTTGTTTAAAAGTTTTACAGATTACGAATATTTACATACAGATATTGATGAATTTTACATTACTCAGATAAAATCTATGAAATTTTTACTCTTAAACATCCTGATATTATTTATTTCAATTGAATTATCAGCTCAGAATAATATTCAAGAAGCAATCTTAAATTTTGCAAGCAATCCTGTTTTTGCAAATGCTTCTATTTCATTCCATGCTGTTAATGCTAAAACAGGAAAAATACTCGCTGAATATAATCCCAGCTTATCTCTTCCTGCTGCATCAACGACAAAACTATTTTCTACGGCATCAGCATTTGAACTTTTAGGTCCAAATTACAGACCAGAAACTAAAATTTATACAGACGGAATAATCACTTCAGATAGTATTTGCAATGGTAACATTTGGATTCGTGGGGGCGGTGACCCAAGCTTAGGAAGTAAATATTTTACAAATGATGGAGATGAAAAATTATTCCTCCTAAACTGGGCTGATTCAATAAAAAAAATAGGGATAAAAGCAATTACTGGAAATATTATTGCAGATGCATCTGAATTTGGATACATAGGTGCACCAGATGGATGGGCTTGGTCTGACATGGGGAATTATTATGGCGCTGGGGCTTCAGGCTTAACTATCTTCGATAATATGATTAAATATTATTTCCGAACCGGATCCATACCTGGTACATTGTCGGAATTAACCCACATGTCACCCAAAATTGACAACTTCCAATTCCACAATTATATAGTAGCATCTAGAGCAAGCGGAGATAATTCATATATTTATGGTTCTCCTTATTCGTTAGACCGATTTGGAACTGGAACTTTACCAATTAACAACTCAAACTTTTTAGTAAAAGGAAGCTTGCCAGACCCTGAAAATCAGTTTGCTTATGAATTTTACAATGCATTAATTTCAAAAGGAATTATTATAAACGGATCATTTCAATCTGTTAGAAAATTAGATTACAGAAATATTGAAAGTCGTTACAATTCGAATTTTAAGCTTTTATACTCATACAAAGGCGAATCAGTCTTAAGTATTGCTACTTTAACAAACATGAAAAGTATTAACTTATTTGCTGAACACCTTTTATGTCTATCTGGTTACCAAGTCAACAATGATGGTAGCTTAGAAAATTCATTAACTCAAATCGAAAAATACTGGAAAACAAGAATGAATTTTAACGGTCTGTATTTGAAAGATGGAAGTGGTTTGTCTCGATCTAATGCTATAAGCGCAAAACATTTTAGCTGTTTGTTAGTCGAAATGACAAAATCTAATCACTTTAACGATTTTTTATCTACACTACCTGTAGCTGGAGTTTCTGGAACTCTTTCATCTGTTTGCAAAAATCAACCTGGAGAAGGTCGTGTAAAAGCTAAAAGTGGAACAATTAATCGAATTAAATCATATAGTGGGTATGTTGAGTCTAAAAGTGGTCAACTCATTGCTTTTGGTTTTATAGTAAACAACTATAATTGCTCTGCTTCACAAGTTGTTGATTTGATGGAGAGAGTATTCAATGTAATGGCGTTGGAATAAAATAAATGGGAATCAAATTAGACTCCCATTTTTATTTACGCTTTTACTTTTAAAATTGACTGAACTTCTCTTGCTGTTTTTTTAGCTTGTTCTATGTCTTTGTTACCGACAGTAACATGTCCCATTTTTCTAAATGACTTTGTTTTTTGTTTCCCATAAATATGCACCTTCACTCCCTCAAGTGAAATAGCTTTCTCTAGCCCTTCATAATAAACATCTCCTTCGAAACCTTTTTCCCCTAAAAGATTTATCATTACTCCACTTTGAATAGTTTTAGTAGATCCTAATGGCAGATTAAGAACCGCTCTTAAATGCTGCTCATACTGAGAAGTAACATTGCATTCAATCGTATGATGCCCACTATTATGTGGCCTAGGAGCAATTTCATTTACTAAAACCTCTCCATTTTCAAGTAAAAATAACTCTACAGCTAAAATTCCAACCATTCCCAATTTAGTAATAATATCAATTGCAATATTATTTGCCTTTACTTCAATTTCATTAGAAATTGCTGCAGGAGCAAATAAGAACTCAACTAAATTAGCTTCCGGATTAAATTCACACTCAACTGTAGGAAACACTGCCGTATCA
>CALPVI020000046.1 GCA_943326975.2 Actinomyces viscosus
TAAAATTGAAAATTCAAATGACAATGATTTGATTATTATAAATCCTGCTAATAAACATACGAATATTGAAGCATTCAAATTATCAACTTTTAATCCTTCTGTAGAAGGAGAATACCAAATTGGATATTATTTGGATGATAAATTTGTGACTGGCGATAAGTTTAATGTGAGGGCAACAGGAACATCTGATTTTTCTGTTGAAAATGATAAAATTTACAATGAAAATGAGTTGCCAACAGTGTTTTTAAAAGCAATTTCAAATGGCGTAGAATATGAATGGTTAATTGATAAGCAAGTTTATAAAGCTACAAATAAAGAATTTGAAGCACATTTTTATAAAAAAGGTAATTATACGATTTCTCTTACAACAATAAATCAAAATGGTTGTAAAGCACATGAAACAAAAAACATAAAAGTAGCAGAGGATTATAATTTGCTTGCTGTTAGTGGTTTTGATCCATACAGTAGCAATTCTAAAACAAATACATTTATTCCTTATGCTTTAACAAAAAGAGATGTTAAGTTTACAATGACTGTTTTTGATGTATCTGGAAGAGAAGTTTATAGAACTAATAATTCAAACGAACCATGGAATGGAGTAGATCCAATGACAAACGAAATCGTTAAAAGTGGTTCGATTTATATTTGGAAAGTAATAATTGAGAACCCAGAAGAGGGGGAGAAAAATCAATATTCAGGAAATATTACAGTTATTTCAAAATAATTGTAGGATGATTTAATTGAAAAAGTGCAAGTTTCTTAGTGATAGATGCTTGCATTTTTTTGTTTACCAAAGATTCAGCATGAATACTTCGATGCGAAAGCATATTCTTTAATAGTAAAATTTCTTTATTTAATTCAATTGTTTCTGAATTAAAATAAGTGTTTTGAAATCTTTCCCAAACATAGTTTATAGCTTGTTCTGAAGGATGAACAAAGTCTGTTTTATAAAACCTGTAATCTCTTAATTCATCTATCACTATTTCATAAGATGGAAAATAATAGCAGTTATACAATTTAGTGATTTGTCTAATTGATTCAATCAATATTGCTTTACTTTGGTTGTTTTCAATTATACCATCTTTAATATGGCGAACTGGACTTACAGTAAAAATAATTTTAATTTCAGGATTTATCTTTTGAATTAGTTCAATAGTTTTTCTCCAATTTGAAACAATTTCTGCTGATTCAGTCAATTCTTTACTAAAATCTCTTGCTGGTAGTTTGTGACAGTTAGCTACAAGTTCATTTGTTTCTATTAATCGATATCCCCATGCAGTACCAAATGTTATGAATAATACTTTGGATTGAATTAAATGAGATTTATAATTTTCACGTATCAGATGTATATCTTTTATAAATGCATCTTCAGAAACAGAATTGTATATTGTACTATTAGCATCCCAACTAAGTAAGATATTGTCTTTTTTTAATACTCTTTCAGTTTTTGTGTTTTCAAGTGTTTCATTTAAGAATTTACTTATAAGAACAGGGTGAAAAACAACGCCAAAAGGATTTGTTTCAATTTGAAAACAATTTGAAACTAATTTTTTAGCAATTTCTTCAGAAAAGCAGGAACCAATCAAAGAGATTTTGTCTAAATGCGTAATTTCAAAATCTTCTTTCCTGATAGGGAAATTAACCGTTAGCTGCATTGATTCTAGAAAAATTTGTTACGTCTAATAATTCGATCAATAGGAATGTGAATTGTTCCAAATACCTCATGGGAACTCAATGAATCAAGATTAAAACCAATTTTTGTTCCTCGTTGAGTCCAAACTCCATGATTTTTATTTCCCGTAATTTGTTTAGGGAAGTTTTCTCCTGAATAAAATAGAAGTGCATTTTCTTTTTTAACAAATGAAAGGGGTGGGGATGCTAAGAATTGAAAATGTTTGTCATGTTTGGTTAATATTCCTTTAGCAAACAATAAATTAATTAAATTGGTTGATTTATTGTTAACTGATAATAACAGAGAAAAACCAGGTACTTGTTCTGTTTTTACACTTTTCACTTCCGAAACATTAAATTCTTCATCTATTACAGATTCAATAAATGTTTCGTGAATTGTTGTTAAACCACCTTGTGTAAAACATAAATCACCTTCCCAAGTATCTAAAAATTCTTTTGTAGGAAAACTTATTTTTTTCCCAAGTTTAACAAGATATTTATAAATAGGATCTTTAGTTGCTTTTCTTAGTTTAGATATGTCAAGATGTATATTCAGTTGATTTTTTATATTATTGGTTGAAAGTAATTCAATTCCTTTTTCTTTCCTTTTTATGTTTAAGGGTTTTTTATTTCTAAAATAGGAAAGAAGGCTAAAACTAGAAGAGTCGCTATTGTGAGCAAACAAAGCAGTTTCAAGACCTTGATTTTTTAGTTTTTTCCAATTAGAGTAAATTACTAATTTTTCATCTTTGAATTGTTTTTCTTTCAAAAATGCTTTCCAACAACTTTGCATTTCACCTTTTTTGGCTGACACTATTTTGTTAAAAGTCTTATTGAAATCAGTTCCTTTATAAATTAAAAGCCAATTTTTGTCATAGGATAAATATCCATTTTCATTTTCATAACGATAAACTTTTTGATCATTATACAATGTATCTGAAAGATCTATGATTTTTTTTAACCTTTCAATACCACCATACATTTTACTGCTGTCAGCGACTTCAACCATAACCCCCCAATTCCCATTTTCATTTGCGAAGAAATACATTGGTTTTTGAAGATTCAAACCATAGCTTTTCCCTTGACTTAATAGAAATTCATAGGAAAAAAGGTCTCTAAATGGTATTTTGTGATAAAAAAGCATATCACTTGTTTCTTTTGCTACATCTAACAGATAGCATCGTGCTAGAAAATCAGCTTCTGGTAAACGTTCTTCAAAGCTAGGTTTTTGATATAAACTGTTAAGATAAGGTCGAATAAAAAGAATACTCGCCAGTGTAGTTACTAAAATTATTAAGAAAGTTGTTTTACGAAGAAAAATTTTAATTTGTCTTCGTAAGTTTTTACTTAGAAATGACATAAACGCTATTTATCAAATCAAGAATGTATTTACCTGAATTAACATATTCTCCATTGAAACTATAAGTTACATCGAAATGAGTGTTTTTTATTGTTGTCTTAGAAGTTGTCATTTCCATAATACCTGTTTTACCTCTCATGGCGTCCAATAAATCGTTTTGTTGAGCTGTAAACATTTCACGAGGTAATTTATCAATTACTTTACTCCAATCGATGTAAGCATATGCAAATCCACTTTTTTTATTGCGTTTTGCTATTTTTCCAGAAAGAGATTCAGAACCATAACCATTTGAATGATTTAGTGCTAAATCCTCATCATTTGTTAGAATAAATAAACCATTTTTATTAATCATGTAAAGTGGAATCGATTCTAAAATTGCGTTATCAAATTTCCAATAATCTCCATAATTTTTACATTGAGAAGTAATTCGAGATAAATGTTTAAGAATCATTTCAGGAATATCTTTTCTGTCAGTAGATAATCCAATTGCAAACAAAGGCATATCTACAATGTTTTCAACTTCTTTTTCTTCGTAGTTGTAATTTTCATCATAGGTATATTCTATTTTCTTTGTTTTTACTTTTTTAACACCATTAAAAGTACCAAAAACACTTCCTTTATAGGTTCCAAAAAGTGCATCTTTATCGACTAATTCATTCAGTAATTCTATCGTAAGTAAACTAGATGAAATTCTTGCGTTTTTCTCTTTTTCCAATATCGGAATTATAATTTTATAGGCTTGTTCGTATGCCTCTCTAAGATTTACATTGTAAGTGAAATGAGCTGAATTGTTTTCATGAATATATTTGAAGACGCTTTTATCAAATTTCGCATTGTTCATTTTATTATAAATTGAACCCAAAGCCTCTCCATAGTTTGCTTGTAATTTTAACTCAATGTTATGATCATTTAAAAAGATATCTCCCAGCATCACGTTGCCAGAATACAATGTATTAAATTGTTCATACAAACTTGGAAACATTGATTGGAAATACCAAAAACCTTGTGCTTTTTTAAAGTTTCTTGAATTATCTAAATAAAATACTCCTTCTGTAGTATGTGTCTGTTGCAAAGCAAATAAACTATCTACAGATTTAAGATTGATATTTTTAATAAATAACTCTTGACAAATGTTTGTTAAATATTTTTGTTGGTATACTAATTGAACAGAATCCAATAATTCGAGATAATTTTTTTGACCTGGATCTTCAACAACTACAGGGTAATCAGGTTCATCGAATTCTAAACCTAAAGAATCTTCTTTCTTTTCAATATCGGTTTCATCTTCTTTAAATTCTTTCTCATTTAATACTTCTTCGTCAATTACTTCACCTTCAATTTCTTCCATGAACTTTGGTAAAGTATTACCTCTAGCAATCCATAGTGAATCAGTGATTTCATTTATTTTTTCGTTTGTAGGGTCAACTCTTAATAATACACCTATATTTCCTTTTATAATTAGGTGATTAAAGTAAGAGTTGTAATATTCAACTCCATTGACTGGGCTGTTAACTTGATCAAAATCATCAAAAGTTGAAAACAATTGTTGTTTGTTTTTTACGCCAAAAGTGAAACCCGAAACTTCGAAATCTTTTCCACGACCATAAAACACATTTAATTTTTGATCGAAATCAATTCCAGAATCTTTCAAAGTTTTTCCGGATGTAGAACCATCAAATAATTCAGATTGAACTTCTTCCATAAATTCATACTTCACTAAGTCATCCATCGAAACTTTTTGAAGAATTGAAATATTATTCAAACTAAAAACTGTAACGGCCTCCTTAGGAATAAAATCTTCTGATTTTTGAGAAAATAGAAATGAAGTTATAAACAACATCATTAAAACCAATGATCTGTTTTTCAAAAGAATGATATATGTATTTATATTTTTTTTCATGTATCGTGTAAAGATAAATTTAATCTTTTTTTACGGGAGTTAGATAGATTGTATTTTCTAACAAGTTAATATTTTGTAATAAAGAATAAGTATTAGTCTGTAACATTAACGCTAATTTACTCGGTGCTAATTTAGCATTTTGGTTGATGTATTTTTCTACAGGTCGATCAAAACGTGTAATTGAAGTGTATTTCCCTTCTTTTAATTGTTCAACTTCATTATCAGATAAAACCCTTGATTTAATAGTGTACTCAGGAATGTTACGTGTTAGTTTTTGGCCATCCCAAGTTATCCATTTTTCGGATAATTCATCTATGTTTTTTGTAAGGTTTTCTTCGTTTATAACTTGGTGAACAGCGTTTTGAAGAGCTATTACTGAAGTGAAATCACATTTTATTTTAAAAATAAAATCCGTAAAATTACTTTCCACTACTAGATTTGAAATTCCTTGCTTTGTTTCAAATTTAGATTTAAAATGGTTAATTTTTTGTTTAATTTCTTCAATCGAAGGAACTCTTCTGCCTTCTATGCTATCTAAAGCGAGGATCGAATTTATTTTGATTTTACTTTCACTCAGATTAATAGTGTATTTGAAAGATCCGCTACCATCTGACTTTAATGTCAAATCATCAATTATATCAATGCAAGAAGACATTGATAGCAACACAAAAATGGATAGAAAAAACAATCTTAGTTTCATAGTACAAATTTAACTAAAAGGTGCATTCAAAAACAATACCGTAAAAAATTAGTTTTTCTTAACATATCAACATTTTTAAATGCTATTTTCATACATTTGAATTATGAAAAGACATAAAAATGCAATTGTTTCGGTTACAAATGATTTGTATACGGATCAACGTGTTCATAAAATTTGTCTTTTCCTTCAAAAACAAGGGTATAACGTATTGTTAGTTGGACGTATAAGGAAGTCAAGTTTAGATATGGATACACGCCCTTACAAAACCAAAAGGATGAGGTTGTTTTTTGAAAAAGGTGCATTCTTTTATGCGGAATACAATCTAAGATTATTTCTACTTCTGCTATTTAAAAAGTCAACAATTCTTGTATCAAATGATTTAGATACTTTGTTAGCTAATTACTTTACACATATTATAAAACCAACTACAAAATTGGTATATGATTCACATGAATATTTTACTGAAGTTCCTGAATTGGTTTGTAGACCAAAAGTTAAACGGATTTGGGAAAAAATAGAAGGTTTTATTTTTCCAAAATTAAAGTATATCTATACAGTAAATGATTCAATTGCTAGTTTGTACAAAGAGAAATATCAAAAAGATTTATATGTTGTTAGAAATATTTCCCCTACTTGGCATGAAGAAAATTCTATGAAGTCCAAATCAGAATTAGGTTTACCTGAAAACAAAAAAATCATCATTATTCAAGGTGCCGGAATAAACATAGATAGGGGGGCGGAAGAGGCTGTAGAGGCGATGCAATTTATTGAAAATGCAATTTTGCTAATTGTAGGTGATGGTGATGTTTTACCTTATTTGAAAAGTTATGTAAATAAACATCAACTATCTGATAAAGTGATTTTTGTAGGTAAAAAACCTTATTTTGAAATGATGAATTATACATTTCATTCCGATATTGGATTGACATTAGATAAGCCAACAAACATCAATTATAAAAATTCTTTACCTAATAAATTGTTTGATTACATACATGCATTTACCCCGATTATTTGTACAAATATTTTTGAAGTTCAGAGAGTTGTTAAACACTATTCGATAGGGTTAATAATAGAAGATTTTAATACGAAAACCTTGGTTCAAACAATTAATTCATTATTAGAAAATGAAAATTTATTGAATGAAATGAAATTGAATTGTGCCAAAGCGAAACAAATCGAAAATTGGGAAATTGAAGTAATGAAATTGAGTGAAATTTATCCTGAAATTTGAAAAATAAAGAATTACATATCGTTACATTTGATGTACCATTGCCTGCAAATTATGGAGGTGTTATAGATGTTTTTTATCGAATTAAATCACTACATCGTTTAGGTGTAAAAATTCATTTACATTGTTTCGAATATGGTAGGGGAGAATCTCAAGAATTAGAAAAATATTGTTTTAAAATATATTATTACAAACGTAGTAAAACGATTTTTTCATTCTTTTCAGTTTTACCTTTTATTGTAAAAACCAGAATTAACCATCAATTATTGAATCGATTAAAATCAGACGATTTACCGATTCTTTTTGAAGGATTGCACACAACTTGGTATTTAACAGATCAAGAAATTAAACGGAGATGTACATTTGTTAGAACACATAATATAGAACATGAATATTATCAATTGATAGGAAGTAAGAGTAATTTATTTAAAAAACTATTCTTTTATTCAGAAGCAATTAAATTGAAGATTTTCGAATCGATACTTTCAAATGCAAAATTTCTATTGAGTATTAAGGAATCTGATGTAAGTTATTTTAAGAAGTTTAATTCAAACACGTTTTTAGTATCACCATCTTATAAAGAGTTAGGCATGAATCATTTTGCACCAACCACAAAAAAGTATGTGCTTTTTCAAGGTAATTTATCTGTGAAAGAGAATGAAAATGCTGTCAGATGGTTGATTCAAAATGTTTGGAATAAAGGGGTTGAATTTAATTGGATTGTGGCAGGTAAAAATCCAACGAAAGAATTAGAGTCGATTCTTTCAAGTTTATCAATTCAATTGGTGAAAAATCCTTCTGATCAGGAAATGAATGAATTGATACAAAATGCCCATGTTCATCTTTTGTACACAGATCAATCAACAGGTATAAAGTTGAAATTAATAGCTGTTTTACAAACCAAGGGCTGGATAATAGTCAATACTAAATTGGTAGAAGGTACTGAATTAGGGAAGTATTGTAAGATTGCAAATTCTTCTTCTGAATATATTGAAATACTCAAAGTCTTAATTGAACAAGAGCTACCAAATGAAGAAATTCAAAAAAGAATTCATTTATTTGATAACGAATTAAATATAGATAAAAATAATTCTCTTATTGTCAATTTGATGAATTAAGTTTTTAGAAAATTTTGATTTCAGTTTTTTTTTATTAATTTTCTATAAATTCATTTATATGAAAGACCCTGTATTAATAGAAGAAATCACAAAATTAGTAGTTGCTTTAATTTTAGGCGCAATCATTGGCGCTGAAAGAGAATATAAGAGTAAAGCGGCTGGATTTCGAACAGTAATATTAATTACAGTTGGTTCAACTTTGTTTACGATTGTATCAAATACAATGGGTGCAGATGCACGTATTGCTTCAAATATTGTTACAGGTATTGGTTTTTTGGGTGCAGGAGCTATTTTTAGAGAAGGAGTAAACGTTAAGGGTTTAACAACTGCAACCACGATTTGGGTTTCCGCTGCAATTGGAATGGCAATCGGTATAGGGAAATATGATTTTGCTTTCGCTTCTTTGATTATTGTGATGTTAGTACTTTTGAGTTTTACTTGGATTCAGAAAATAATTGAGAAATCAAATAAAGTAGAAACGTATCATATTACAATTGATGATAATAAAATTACAAATAAGGAAGCATTGAGGAATATTTTCGCTTCATGTGAATTAAGAGCGCATTGCATTAAGCATATAAAAAATCATAACACTCAAACTTATATTTATTCTATTCAAGGTCCAGCTAGAAATCATGCTAAGTTAATAACGATACTTTTTGATACAGAATTTATTGCTGCTTTTGAGTCTTAAATATATTTTACTTACAGTTCATTAGTTGTTTTATACAATTCATCTATTTTTACATTTAACTAGTAGAAGGTCTTAAATAGATTTGATCTAAAATAAATGATATAATATGAAACGTGTAATTCTTTTCTCTTTTTTAGTATTTGGTATATCCTTACATTTTATCAATATAAATGCTCAAAATTCATCGCAAACTATCAAAGGAACAGTAGTTGATAAACAATCATTAACAACATTGCCTGGTGTAATTATTAAAATTTCTTCATCTGATACAGTATTCAATACTCAATCTGATATTGATGGGAGGTATTTTGTTAATGGAGTATTACCTGGAAGATATGATATTCAGGCGGATTTTTTAGGTTACAAATCAAATACAATTCCTAATGTTGTTGTGACAACAGGTAAAGAAGTTGTGATTGATTTTTCATTGGAAGAACACATTAATAGTATCACTGAAGTTGTTATTTCAGGAACGAAGAAAAATGAAACGGTAAATGAATTGTCAACAATAAGCGCGCGATCTTTTAGTACCGAAGAAGTGAATCGTTTTGCGGGGGGTAGATCAGATCCCTCAAGAATGGCTGCGAATTTTGCAGGAGTGAGTTCACCTGATGACTCAAGAAATGATTTGGTCATACGAGGTAACTCACCAATTGGTGTTTTATGGAGAATAGAAGGTTTGAATATACCCAATCCAAATCACTTTTCAACGATTGGTACAACAGGAGGGCCTGTAAGTGCTTTGAATACTAATGTATTAAAAAATTCAGATTTTTTTACTTCAGCTTTTCCTTCTGAATATGGAAATGCTACTGCAGGTGTTTTTGATTTAGGTTTCAGAAAAGGAAATCCTGATAAAAGAGAACATACTTTTCAA
>CALPVI020000047.1 GCA_943326975.2 Actinomyces viscosus
ATTAATTGTTTCAAGGTTTTGTCCATACCTTCTGTTGAACCATCTAAGAAAATTGTATTTCCCTTCCCTTTTTCAGCGAATTCTCTAACAGACTCAGTCCACATTGAAAAAAGAATTAAAGAAGTATCTAAATTAGCTTCGCGCATTTTTTCTGCTGCTTCACTCATACCTTTAGCAACCTCTTCACGGAACAAAGCAATCCCCTGTCCTTTCAATTGTGCTGCTTCTCGTTCGGCTTGTGCTGAAATCTTAATCGCATTCCCTTCCGCTTCTGCAGCTTTCGTTTTTGTTATCAATAAAGCTTGACCTTCATTCTCAGCAGCAGCTTTTAAGTTATTTGAAGCCACTACTTTAGCCATAGAGGATGTGATTTCTTCATCAAAAGTGATATCATTCAACTGTAAATCAATCAAATGAAAACCCCAACTTTCTAACGTATTATCTAAACTGTCTTTAACATCATCAACAATTTCTCTTCTCAAAAGCAAAATCTCAGCTTGTTTTTTCGTCGCAACAAAACCACGAACCGAACCTTCAATAGTACGAATCAAAGCTTGAGAAAAACTACGTTCGTCAACAAATTTAAACGCAACATTCTTAACGGTTTCTTCTTCTGCATTCAATACAGAATAAACCAACATTGCTTTGAAATAAACATTTGCTTGATCTTGCGTAATTGCTTGAAATTCGATTTCAAAAGACCGATTTTGAATCGATACTTTTTTATTGATCATTTCAACAAAAGGAATTCTAAAATTTAATCCCGGATGCATGATGCGTTTGTATTTACCAAACATGGTAACCACAGAAATTGTTCCCTGCTGTACCGTCACAAAACAAGAAAAGATAAGTAAAAGCACGATTGCTGATACAATAAGTAAGATAGGCATAAATAAAATTTTAATTTGTTAATGAATCAAATCTAACTAAAAAAGAGATTTCCCACGAAAAAATATTTACTGCTGTTCAAAAAAAAAGGAATGAAAGCAGATTTTAAAAAATCTTATTTAAAAAAGTAGCAAAAAATCTATGTTACTTTAAAATAATTCATCTATCTTTGCACCCAAATATTCAGAATTCATTTAAAAGGCACTATAATGTCGGAAATTAAAGGAAAAGTTTCTCAGGTTATCGGACCTGTAGTTGATGTTAGATTCGAGAAGGATGTAGCACTTCCAAACATCTATGATGCATTAGCAACTTACAAAGCTGATGGAACAAAAGTTATCTTAGAGGTTCAATCACATATTGGTGAGAACTCTGTGCGTACTATTTCGATGGACTCTACAGACGGTTTCACACGTGGTATGGAAGTAATCTCTACTGGTAGTGCGATTAAAATGCCAATCGGTGATCAAATCAAAGGAAGATTATTTAACGTAGTTGGTGAAACAATTGATGGTATCAATACAATTGATAACTCAAATGGTTTATCTATTCACCGTGAAGCTCCGAAATTTGACCAATTATCAACAGCAACTGAAGTACTTTTTACAGGTATTAAAGTTATTGACTTGATTGAACCATATGCAAAAGGTGGTAAAATTGGTTTATTTGGTGGTGCTGGTGTAGGTAAAACAGTATTGATCCAGGAGTTAATTAACAATATTGCAAAAGCATATTCAGGTTTATCTGTATTCGCAGGTGTAGGTGAGCGTACTCGTGAAGGGAATGACTTATTACGTGAGATGTTAGAATCAGGTATTATCAAGTATGGTGAAAAATTCATGCACAGCATGGAAGAAGGTGGATGGGATATCAACTCAATTGATGTAAATGAATTGAAAGAATCTAAAGCTACTTTCGTATTTGGTCAGATGAATGAGCCTCCAGGAGCACGTGCTCGTGTTGCGTTATCAGGATTAACAATGGCTGAATATTACCGTGATGGTGAAGGAGACGGACAAGGTAAAGATATCTTATTCTTCGTTGATAACATCTTCCGTTTTACACAAGCAGGTTCTGAGGTTTCAGCGTTATTAGGACGTATGCCTTCAGCAGTAGGCTACCAACCAACATTAGCAACTGAAATGGGTGCTATGCAGGAACGTATCTCGTCTACTAAAAATGGTTCTATTACTTCAGTTCAAGCGGTATATGTACCTGCGGATGATTTAACGGATCCAGCTCCAGCAAATACATTTGCTCACTTAGATGCTACAACAGTATTATCTCGTAAAATTGCTGAGTTAGGTTTTTACCCAGCAGTTGATCCTTTGGATTCTACTTCTCGTATTTTAACTCCAGAAATCGTAGGTGAAGAACATTACAACACTGCTCAAAGAGTTAAATTAACGTTACAACGTTACAAAGAATTACAAGATATCATCGCTATCTTAGGTATGGATGAGTTATCTGAAGAAGATAAATTAATCGTACACAGAGCAAGACGTGTTCAACGTTTCTTATCTCAACCATTCCACGTTGCTGAGCAATTTACAGGTTTAAAAGGTGTTCTAGTTGATATCCAAGAAACGATTAAAGCTTTCAACATGATTTTAGATGGTGAATTAGATAAATATCCTGAAGCAGCTTTCAACTTGAAAGGTGGTTTAGAAGATGTTATTGCTGCTGGAGAAAAAATGTTAGCTGATAACTAAAATTAGATAAAATGCAACTAGAAATAATTACACCAGATAATAAAATATTTAAAGGGGAAGTTGAAGCAGTTCAATTACCTGGATTAGATGGTTCTTTTCAATTAATGAAAGGGCATGCTCCAATTATTTCAGCATTAGCTAAAGGAACTGTAAAAATTGATTTGCCAGCTAATTTTAAATTAGGTAAAACGAGCCAAGCAATTCAAAAAGATCCTTCTAATGACAAAATCATTAGAGTTGATATCAATGGTGGTGTATTGGAAATGTTAGGTGATAATATCATTTTATTAGCTGAATAATAATTCCGAAAAGAAAATATAGAGGGATTTGGTCTTCCAAATCCCTCTTTTTTGTTAAGGTATGTTAACCTCTTTCAATTAATTACTCCCTATTTGCGATTATTTCACTATTTTCGCCCTCATATCAAAATAGATAGATGGATTTATTACAACAAATAGATTTAACAAATACCCCAAAGCATGTGGCCATCATTATGGATGGAAATGGCAGATGGGCTAAAAAACAAGGTCAAGAAAGATTATTTGGTCATAATTTTGGTGTTGAATCAGTTCGAGAAGTTTTAAAAGCAGCAAAAGAAATGAAGGTGGAATACCTTACACTTTATGCTTTTTCAACTGAAAATTGGAATCGTCCGAAAGAAGAAGTTGAAGGATTAATGGATTTGTTAATTCGCACAATTGCTGGAGAAACAGATGAACTTAATCAAAGTGGAGTTCGATTAATGAGTATCGGAGATATTCAAGGATTACCTGAAGGTTGCAAAGCTGAATTACTGAAAGCACAAGAGATCACTTCAAAAAATACAGAAATCAATTTAGTTTTAGCATTGAATTATAGTTCAAGATGGGAAATAACGAATGCTGTAAAAACAATTGCTCAAAAAATTCAAACTGGCGAATTAAAATCAGAAGATATTTGTGATGAGACAATGGATTTGCATTTGAGTTCAGCAGGCATTCCAGATCCTGAATTATTAATCAGAACAAGTGGTGAACATAGAATCAGTAACTTTTTATTATGGCAAATTGCTTATACTGAATTTTATTTCACAGAAGTACTTTGGCCTGATTTCAAAAAAGAAGATTTTTACAAAGCTGTCATCAATTATCAATCAAGAGAAAGAAGATTTGGAATGGTTTCAGAACAATTAAACAAATAAGCATGAAATTAATTCAAAATATCTTTCTTATTCTAATTGTTGGTTTACTTTCTACGAATGTAAATTCTCAAATAGTAGAAGCAAATGGACCTAATCCAATTGGTGTAGAATTCACAATAGATTATCAAAACCCTAAACAGTATGAAATTGGACCAATTAAAATTGAAGGAGCTGATAATTTTGACCATAATTCAATAAAATTAATTGCTGGACTAAGAACTGGAGATCGAATTATGATACCTGGAGAAAAATTCTCAAAAGCCATTAAAAATTTATGGAAAGAAGAATTATTTTCAGATGCTGAAATATTAATCGATAAAGAAATTAACGGAATTGTTTATTTAACAATCAAATTAGCTCCACGTCCAAAATTATCTAGATATAAATTTAAGGGTGTAAACAAAAGAGAAGCAGATAAAGTTAGAGAAGAAATTAGTCTTTATACAGGTAAAACAATTACTGAAAATTTAGTATTTGTTACTGAAAACAAAATTAAAGGATATTTCAGAGATAAAGGTTATTATAGTGTAAATGTGCATATTTCAAGACAAAAAGATACATTGATAAATAATTCTGAGATCTTTACAATTGACATTCAAAAAAAGCAAAAAATAAAAATTAAATCGCTTACTATTGAAGGTAATCAGTCGATTCCAACATGGAAATTAAGAATGGCGATGAAAGACACAAAAGAGAAACAGTTCTGGCGTTTTTTCAAAAGATCGAAATTTACTACTGTAGCATATGATAGAGATAAACAAGCTTTATTAGATAAATTTAATTCAATTGGGTTAAGAGATGCTGCGATTGTTTTTGATACAGTTTACAATTTAAATGATAAAAATTTAATTATAAATATTAAAATCAATGAAGGTCAAAAGTATTATTTTGGTGATGTTCAATGGATTGGAAACACAAAATTTAGATCTAGCTATTTAGACACCGTTTTAGGAATTAAAAGAGGAGATGTTTATGACAAAATTTTGTTAGATAAACGTCTTAAAATGAGTGAAGACGGAAGAGATATTTCATCTTTATACATGGATAGAGGATATTTGTTTTTTCAAATAAATGCTGTTGAGACAAATGTAACTGATAATTATATTAATTATCAAATGCGTATTATTGAAGGTAAAGAAGCGCGCATTAAACGAATAATTATCAAAGGAAATACAAAAACGAATGATTATGTGATCCGAAGAGAAATTAGAACTCGACCTGGTGATTTATTTAGTCGTAATGATATTATTCGTACACAACGAGAATTATCTCAGTTAGGTTATTTCAACGAACAAGGTTTCCAAATAAACCCCATTCCAAATCCTGCAGATGGAACTGTTGATATTGAATATACTGTTGAAGAAAAATCTTCAGATCAGATTGAATTATCAGGTGGTTACGGTGGTAGAGGATTAAATGGAATGTCTAATGTAAATGGATCAATGGGTGGTGGATCAGGATTGATAGGAACTATTGGTTTGACATTCAATAATTTCTCAACAAAAAATTTCTTAAAAAAAGAATCTTGGTCTCCACTTCCAGGTGGAGATGGTCAACGTTTATCAATTAGAGGTCAAACAAATGGTAAATTTTATCAAGGATATAATTTCTCATTTACTGAACCTTGGTTAGGTGGTAAAAAACCAAATTCATTGACATATTGGATGAATCATACAGCAATCTCATCGAATGGACTTTTTAGATCTAATCCTAATTTTAGTGGTGTATCTATCACTGGTATGGGACTTGGTTTAGGGCGAAGAAAAAAATTCCCGGATGATTACTTTAGTGCTTATTATGAATTGGCTTACCAATATTATGATGTAGCAAATTATGGTATTTTCCAAAATTTTCCTACAGGTTATGCAAATGATATTAGTTTGAAATATGTTTTACAGAGAAATTCTATCAGTGCGCCAATTTACCCTCAAAGTGGTTCGAATATAACATTTACAGCGAAGAGTTCTATACCATATTCAGCTTTTGAGCCAGGAAAAGATTTTTCAACTGTTTCTCAGCAAGAGAAAATGAAATATTTGGAATACTATAAAATTAAATTAACTGGAGAGTGGTTAAATCCATTAACTGCGGATAAAAAATTAGTTTTAAGAACACGATTTGGTTTTGCTTTTTTAGGTGCATTTAATTCATCAAAAGGATTAACTCCATTCGAAAGATATTCTTTAGGTGGATCTGGTTTATCTGGAATTAGCCAAATGGGAGGTCGTGAAATCATTGCTTTAAGAGGTTATGAAGACAATCAAGTATCTTCTTCTACAGGAGATCCAATCATTGCAAAATATACAGTTGAATTAAGATATCCAATTTCATTGAATCCTCAAGCTACTTTCTATGTTTTAGGATTTGCTGAAGGAGGAAACTGTTTCCCTTCATTCAAACAATTCAATCCATTAAACGTGAAACGATCTGCAGGTGTTGGCCTAAGAGTATTCTTGCCAATGTTTGGTATGTTAGGATTAGATTATGGTTGGGGATTTGATAAGTTAGACACTTGGTCATCTGGATATGCAAATGGAAATATTAATAATTCAATTGATAGAAAAGGCTATTATCCAAAAATGACATTCTCTATTGGTATGAATTTAGGTGAGTTATAAGAAGTTAATTGGTATGATTATCAATTTTATTACAATAATTCATTAATTTGGTCGTTTGATTCGAAAAAAACAATGATGAAATCATTTATTCTCTCTTTATTGATTGTACTTGGCACAAGTTTTGCCTATTCTCAAAAGTATGCATACATAGATTCAGAATTTATTCTTGAAAACGTTCCAGAATATAAGGATGCAAAGGATAAATTAGATAAGCTTGCTGATCGATGGACAAAAGAAATTGAAGAAAGATATGCGCAAATTAAAGTAAAAAAAGACAATTTTGCGAGAGAAGAAGTTTTATTACCATCGGAAGAAAGACAAAAAAGAAAAGGCGAATTAGATAAATTAGAAACGGAAGCGATGGAAATGCAAAAATTGCGTTTCGGAGTGAAAGGGGATTATTTTCAAAAACGTCAAGAATTAGTTAAACCAATACAAGATAAAATCTTTGAAGCGATACAAGGTGTTGCAACTAAAAGAAATTTTAGTTTTGTATTCGATAAAGCAAATCAAAGTAATTTGGTTTATGCAGACCCAAAAATGGACATCAGTAATGAAGTCTTAAAAGAATTAGGAATTAAAAAGTAAGTACAAAAACAAATATAAAAACAAAATGAAAAAAATACTTTTAATCGCAGTTACAGCAATTTTAACAATGACTTCTGCAGTTGCTCAACAAAAAATTGGACACGTTAATTCAGATTCTCTTTTAAATAAAATGCCATCTAGAAATATTGCTATTGAGCAATTGAAAAAATTCGAAGCAGATGGTTACAAAGAATTACAAGATATGAATGACGAATTACAAAAATCAGTTGCTGTTTACGAAAAAAACAAACCAACTATGACTCCAATGATTCAACAAATTGAAGAAAGAAAACTTGGAGAAAAAGAACAAAGAATGAGAGATAGACAAAATTCTTTGCAAGAAGAATTACAAGCAATAAGCCAAGAATTGAATAATCCAATTTTGGAAAGAATACAAAAAGCAGTTGAAATCGTTGCTGATAGGAAAAAATTAAGCTACGTTATCGATATATCTACAACTTTATACCACAAAGGCGGAATTGATTTAACTCCTGAAGTGATGGTTGAATTATTAAGATTAGATGCTGATGCAGTAAAAGCTGCTCAACCAAAATAATTTTTAAATATTAAAATTTAAAAGGTAGCCAATTGGTTACCTTTTTTTGTTTACAAAAGATAGATTTAAATACCTAAAGTTAGATAATACTAAGGCATAAGTGTTTCTAACGGTTAAAAACCTTTAATAAAAATTGGATTTTTAGATTACCAAAACCCTTTTTAACGTAGATTTGTATTCAATACTAATAAATGACAAAAAAAGTTCCCATAGGTGTTTTTGATTCAGGTTACGGTGGTTTAACTATCCTTTCTGAAATCCAAAAACGATTACCAGAATACGATTATTTGTATTTAGGTGATAATGCTCGTGCACCTTATGGTCCCCGATCCTTTGATGTCGTTTATGAATTTACGTTGGAAGCTGTAAATGAATTATTCAGTCGTGGGTGTGAGTTAGTAATTTTAGCGTGTAATACTGCTTCTGCGAAAGCATTGAGAACAATTCAACAAAATGATTTACCTTCAATAGATCCAGATAAACGTGTATTGGGTGTTATTCGTCCAAGTACAGAAATTATAGGTGAACTATCGCAAACAAACCACATAGGAATTCTTGCGACTGAAGGAACTGTTAAATCTGAATCATTTCCAATTGAAATAAGTAAGTTTTCGCCCGAAACAGTTGTCTATCAACATGCTTGTCCAATGTGGGTGCCTTTGATTGAAAATGGACGACATTTATCGGATGGTGGAAAGTTTTTCATTCAAGAAGATGTGAAAATAATGATGGAAAAAGATCCTAAAATTGATGTGATCATTTTGGCTTGTACACACTTTCCTATCTTAAAAGAGTATATTGAGACCTTAGTTCCTTCCAATGTAAAAGTAGTTGCTCAGGGAGCGATCATCGCTGAAAAATTAGAAGAATATCTTTCTAGACATTCAGAGTTAGATGCGAAATGCAGCAAAAATGGAGAGATCAATTTTTTAACTTCAGAAAATGCCTTAGATTTTGATAAAAATGCATCTAAATTTTTAGGATATACAATCACTTCTGAACACGTAAAGTTGAGTTAATTAAACTATTGAAATACAAAGTTATTTTTCTGTACAATTCTTCTTTGAATAAAAAGTTAAAATCTCATCTATTTTCCTACTTTTGTAACGTTAAAAACTACTGTGAAGAATACACTAAAATATATATTGCAAAAAATTCTAGGATTTCAAACCTATTTATTTGTGTTCTCTGTTTTTAAAATAAAAACCCTTCATTCTGATCCAAAAGAAAAAGACTTTTTCCAATTTTTATCGTTATTAAAAGATGGTGAAGGTGCTGTATTAGATATTGGAGCGAACATTGGAATAATGACCGTCCATTTAGCTCAAAAGTTACCAAACTCTATAATTCACGCTTTCGAACCAATGCCAAGTAATTATTCGGTTTTAAAGAAAATTGTCAATCGCTTCAAACTTAATAAAGTCCAATTACACGAAATTGCTTTAGGAGATTCAATAGGAAAAGTGAAAATGATTTTACCTGAAAATGGAAAAACGAAAATGCAAGGCTTAAGCCATGTTAAACATGATTCAATTACAGAATGGAATGAAGGTGAAGAATTTGATGTTCCTTTAGATACGCTTGACAATCTAATCAAAGATGAAAAGATTCAAGGGATCAAAATCGATGTTGAAAATTTTGAATATTATGCTTTGAATGGGGGGAAACGAATTTTAGAAGAAAATCATCCTGTTATTTATGCTGAACTTTGGGATAACCAAAATAGAGAAAATTGTATGAAATTGTTGAGTGATTTGTCATACACGCCTTATGTTGTTGCTGAAAATAAATTAACTGTTTTCAATAAAGAGTTGCATAAAAATCAAAATTTCATTTTTATTTCAAATTAATTTAAAAAAATAGCGTTCAACGTTCAGGATGCAAAAAAAATTCATTTCAAATTTAGTATTGATGTTG
>CALPVI020000048.1 GCA_943326975.2 Actinomyces viscosus
ATCATTTTACGAATTATAAACGGTTTGTAAAGCTCTGCAGCCATATCTTTAGGTAAACCACACTCATGTAATTTCAAGAATGGTCCAACGACAATTACCGAACGTGCAGAATAATCAACACGTTTACCCAATAAGTTTTGACGGAAACGTCCTTGTTTACCTTTTAATGAATCAGATAAAGATTTTAAAGGTCTATTAGATTCAGTTTTAACAGCACTAGATTTTCTAGAGTTATCAAATAGTGAATCTACAGATTCTTGAAGCATACGTTTTTCATTACGTAAAATTACTTCAGGAGCTTTAATTTCAATTAATCGTTTCAAACGGTTGTTACGTATAATAACACGTCTATATAAATCATTTAAATCTGAAGTTGCAAAACGACCTCCATCCAATGGAACTAAAGGACGTAATTCTGGTGGAATAACAGGAACAACTTTAATAATCATCCATTCTGGACGGTTATCAATTCGCTCTTGAGATTCACGCATAGATTCTACAACTTGTAATCTTTTCAATGCTTCATTCTTACGTTGCATAGATGTCTCAGTATTAGCCTGATGACGCAAATCGTAAGAAGTTTGCTCAAGATCCATCGTTTTTAACAAATCATAAAGAGCCTCTGCTCCCATTTTAGCAATGAATTTGTTAGGATCGGTATCTTCTAAATATTGATTTTCTTTTGGAAGTGTATCTAAAATATCTAAATACTCCTCTTCTGATAAGAAATCTAATCTATTTAAAGCAGAACCATCTGCATTTGTTGCAATACCACCTTGAATAACTACGAATCTTTCGTAATAAATTATTTGGTCTAATTTTTTAGTAGGTAAACCTAATAAATATCCAATTTTGTTTGGTAATGAACGGAAGTACCAAATATGAGCTACTGGAACAACTAATGAAATATGTCCCATACGCTCACGACGTACTTTTTTCTCTGTTACCTCAACCCCACATCGGTCACAAACGATTCCTTTATAACGAATTCTTTTGTATTTACCACAGTGACATTCGTAATCTTTAACCGGTCCAAAGATTCTTTCACAAAATAAACCATCTCTTTCCGGTTTGTATGTACGATAATTAATCGTTTCCGGTTTTAAAACCTCTCCACTTGATTGCTCAAGCATCAATTCTGGAGAAGCTAACGAAATAGTAATTTTATTGAAACTACTTTGTGTTTTTGGTGTTTCTTTTCTGTAAGCCATAATATTGCTTAATATCAAATTCTACTTAACGAACAATTAATCCAATGAAATGTTTAAACATAAACCTCTCAACTCATGTAATAATACATTGAAAGATTCAGGAATACCTGGTTCTGGAATATTGTCACCTTTAACGATTGCTTCGTATGCTTTAGCTCTACCATTTACATCATCAGACTTAACTGTCAAGATTTCTTGTAATAAATTAGCAGCACCAAATGCCTCAAGAGCCCAAACCTCCATCTCACCAAAACGCTGACCTCCAAATTGAGCTTTACCTCCTAATGGTTGTTGTGTAATTAATGAATATGGTCCGATTGAACGAGCATGCATTTTATCATCAACCATATGTGCTAATTTCAACATGTAAATTACACCCACAGTAGCTGTTTGATGGAAACGCTCACCAGTTCCTCCGTCATACAAGTATGTTTTACCAGATCTTGGAATACCAGCTTTTTCAGTCCACTCGTCAATTTCAAATGGTTTTGCTCCATCAAAAATCGGTGTAGCAAACTTAACACCTAACTTTTGACCAGCCCAACCTAAAACAGTTTCGTATACCTGACCTAAGTTCATACGAGAAGGTACACCTAATGGATTCAATACGATATCTACTGGTGTTCCATCTTCTAAGAACGGCATATCCTCAGCACGTACAATATTTGCAACAATTCCTTTATTACCATGACGTCCAGCCATTTTATCACCAACTTTTAACTTACGTTTTTTAGCGATATAAACTTTTGCCATTTTAACGATTCCTGCTGGTAATTCATCACCAACTGAAATATGGAACTTTTTACGTTTGTATGTTCCTAATAAGTCATTTGCTTTAATGTTAAAGTTATGAATAACTCTACCAATTAAAGTGTTTAAATGAGCTTCAGAAGTCCAATTTGTTGGATTAACGATAGTATAGTCAATCATAAACAAATTTTTCTGTGTGAATTTTGTACCTTTTTTAATTATCTCCTCACGGAAATTATTAAATACACCATTCGACTTAGTCTCACCAACAACTTTTAATAATTTATCAACTAATTTTTCTTTTAATACCGCAAAGTCTTTTTCGAAATCAGCATCTAAACTCTCCAAAATTGGTTTGTCTTGTGCTTTTGACTTTCTATCTTTTACAGCTCTTGAGAATAATTTTTTATCTATTACAACACCTCTTAATGACGGTCCAGCTTTTAATGACGCATCTTTAACATCACCAGCTTTATCACCAAAGATAGCACGTAATAATTTTTCTTCAGGAGATGGATCAGTTTCTCCCTTAGGAGTAATTTTACCAATTAAAATATCACCTTCTTTAATTTCAGCTCCTATTCTAATTAATCCGTTCTCATCTAAATCTTTTGTAGCTTCTTCACTTACGTTTGGAATATCAGAAGTTAATTCTTCCATTCCACGTTTTGTGTCACGTACATCTACAGTATATTCATCAATGTGAATAGATGTAAAAATATCGTCTCTAACTACTTTTTCAGAAATTACAATCGCATCCTCAAAGTTATAACCTTTCCATGGCATAAAAGCCACTTTCAAGTTTTGACCTAAAGCCAATTCACCTTGTTGAGTTGCGTAACCTTCACATAAAACTTGCCCTTTTTCAACTCTATCACCTTTCTTAACGATTGGTTTTAAGTTCATACAAGTACTTTGATTTGTTTTAGCAAACTTAGTTAATGTGTAAGTTGTAACTTCATTATCAAAACTAACTAATTTGTCATCTTCAGTCCAGTCATATCTAATAACTATTTCGTTCGCATCAACATATTCGACAACACCTGTATTTTCAGCATTGATTAATACTCTTGAATCACGAGCTACAAGTCTTTCAATACCTGTACCAACAATTGGAGAATTAGGTTTTAATAATGGAACTGCTTGACGTTGCATGTTAGATCCCATCAAAGCACGGTTAGCATCATCATGCTCCAAGAATGGAATTGAAGAAGCCGCGATAGATGCAATTTGGTTAGCACCAACATCCATTAAATTTAAATTTCCTGGTTTTACAACAGGGAAATCACCTTCATATCTCGCCTTAACAAACTCAGTTAAGAAATTACCATCGTTATCAATCTTAGCATTTGCTTGAGCAATCATTTTTTGATCTTCCTCTTCTGCAGATAAGTAAACTGGCTCTTCATTTAAAACAGCTTTACCATCATCTACTCTTCTATAAGGTGTTTCAATAAAACCTAATTTGTTTACTTTAGCAAAAACACATAAAGATGAAATCAAACCAATATTTGGTCCCTCTGGTGTTTCAATAGTACATAAACGACCATAATGTGTATAGTGAACATCACGTACTTCGAAACCAGCTCTTTCTCTTGAAAGTCCACCAGGTCCTAATGCAGAAAGTCTTCTCTTGTGAGTAACCTCTGATAATGGATTGGTTTGATCCATAAATTGAGATAATTGATTCGTTCCAAAGAATGAATTAATTACTGAAGACAATGTCTTAGCATTAATTAAATCAATTGGAGTAAATACCTCGTTATCTCTAACATTCATACGCTCACGTATAGTTCTAGCCATTCTAGCTAAACCAACACCAAACTGAGCATAAAGTTGTTCACCTACAGTTCTAACACGACGGTTAGATAAGTGATCAATATCATCAACATCTGCTTTTGAATTTACTAATTCAATCAAATATTTAATGATTAGAATAATATCATTTTTAGTTAATACTCTAGATTGTTCAGAAATATCAATTCCCAATTTTTTATTTAAACGGAAACGACCTACTTCTCCTAAATCATAACGAGTATCAGAGAAAAATAATTTCTCAAATACATTTTTTGCAGTTTCATAATCTGGTGGTTCAGCGTTACGTAACTGTCTATAGATATGTTCAACTGCCTCTTTCTCAGAATTTGAAGTATCCTTTTGTAGAGTATTGTAAATTAAAGTGAAATCTGCACTATTAACATCTTCTTTATGAAGAATAACCGTTTTAACACCAGAATCAACAATTAAATCTACATGAAAATCTTCAATAACAGTTTCACGATCAAGAAGAACTTCATTTCTTTCAATAGAAACAACTTCTCCAGTATCTTCGTCAACGAAATCTTCAATCCATGTTTTTAAAACACGTGCTGCTAATTTACGTCCAACTAATTTTTTCAAATTAACTTTAGTAGCCTTAACTTCATCAGCTAGACCAAATATTTCAAGAATATCTTTGTCACTTTCATAACCAATAGCACGGAACAAAGTTGTAACAGGTAACTTTTTCTTACGATCGATGTAAGCATACATTACGCTATTAATATCAGTAGCGAATTCAATCCAAGAACCTTTAAAAGGAATTACACGTGCTGAATATAATTTTGTACCATTAGCATGACGACTTTGACCAAAGAAAACACCTGGAGATCTATGTAACTGAGAAACGATAACACGCTGTGCACCATTTACTACAAAAGATCCTTTTGGAGTCATATAAGGAATAGTACCCAAATACACATCCTGTACAATTGTTTCAAAATCCTCATGTTCTGGATCCGTACAATACAATTTTAATTTTGCTTTTAACGGAACGCTATACGTTAATCCTCTATCGATACACTCTTCAATAGTATATCTTGGTGGATCTACGAAATAATCTAAAAACTCTAATACAAACTGATTTCTTGTATCAGTAATTGGAAAGTTTTCAGAAAAAACTTTAAATAATCCTTCACTATCTCTGTTTTCAGGAGTAGTTTCTAATTGAAAAAACTCTTGGAAGGATTTAATTTGAATATCTAAAAAATCTGGATAATCAAATTGATTTTTGCTTGAAGCAAAATTAATTCTTGTCGATATATTACTTGTTGTTGCCAAGGCCTAAAGAATTTGTTGATGAAAATTTTTTAACTCACTCAATTCAAAAAAACAGGAATAGGCACTAGCTATAAGCTGTGCCTTTCCTGCTAATGAAGTATGATAGTTACTTAATCTCAACTTCAGCACCAGCTTCTTCTAGAGCAGCTTTAAGTGCATTAGCTTCGTCTTTAGAAACTGCTTCTTTCAATGTAGAAGGAGCTCCATCAACTAAATCTTTAGATTCTTTTAAACCATTACCAGTTAATTCTTTTACTAATTTAACTACAGCAAGTTTATTAGCACCACCAGCTTTCAAAATAACATCGAATTCAGTTTTTTCTTCAGCAGCACCAGCACCGTCTCCAGCTCCACCAGCTACCATTACAGCAGCTGCAGCAGCAGGCTCAATTCCGTACTCATCTTTTAAGATAGTTGCAAGTTCGTTAACTTCTTTAACTGTCAAGTTTACTAGCGTTTCCGCGATTTGTTTCAAATCAGCCATTTTTATTTTATTTTAAAAAGTTTGTATTAATAAATTTAATTAAGCTCTTTCTTCAAGAGTTTTTAATATTCCAGCAATCTTACCACCTTGCCCTTTAAGAGCAGAGATAACATTTTTAGCTGGACTTTGTAATAATCCAATGATATCACCGATAACTTCTTCTTTACTTTTGATAGAAACTAATGTCGCTAATTGATTATCACCAATAAACACAGCTTCTTCAATATAAGCACCTTTAAGAATAGGTTTCTCATTAGTTTTACGGAAATCCTGTATTAATTTTGCAGGAGCATTTCCAACTTCGCTGAATAATATAGACGTTTGACCAGCTAATGTGTCTTGTAATTGTCCATAATTCTTTCCTTCAACTCTTTCTAACGCTTTAGCTAATAAAGTATTCTTTACTACTTTCAAACGAATATTCGAGTTAAAACATTTTCTACGAAGGTTGTTAACACTTTCTACAGTTAAATCAGCAGTATCCGCTAAATAGAAGATATTAGCTTCTGTTAATTCAGCAACTAAACCATCTATGTACTTCGCTTTTTCTTCTTTTGTCATTTTACCTCAGTTTTTAAGCTACTACAGATTTTGTGTCAATTTGAATACCAGGACTCATTGTTGAGCTTAAGAAAACACTTTTGATGTAAGTTCCTTTTGCAGAAGAAGGTTTCATTTTAATTAAAGTTTGAATTAACTCCATAGAGTTTTCTTTTACTTTAACTCCGTCAAAACTAACTTTACCAACTGACGCATGGATAATACCATATTTATCAACTTTAAAATCAATTTTACCAGCTTTAACCTCTTCAACAGCTTTACCAATTTCCATAGTTACCGTACCTGTTTTTGGGTTAGGCATCAAACTTCTTGGTCCTAATATACGACCTAAAGCACCAACTTTACCCATAACAGATGGCATAGTAATAATTACATCAACATCTGTCCATCCACCTTTGATTTTATCAATGTAGTCATCTAAACCTACGAAATCAGCACCAGCAGCAACTGCTTCTGCTTCTTTGTCAGGTGTACATAATACAAGAACGCGAACATCTTTACCAGTACCATGAGGTAAAGAAACTGTACCACGTATCATTTGGTTTGCTTTTCTTGGATCAACTCCTAATCTTACACAGATATCTACTGAAGCATCAAATTTAGTTGTAGAAATATCCTTTACCAAATCACAAGCTTCACCTAATGAATATGCTTTAGCTAAATCTACTTTCGCTAAAACTTCTTTTCTTTTTTTAGAAATTCTTTTCATGATTTAACTTTTATTTTGATAATGGTGCATCTCCACCTTTAACTATTACCCCCATACTTCTTGCAGTACCTGCTACCATTCTCATTGCTGAATCAACTGTGAAACAGTTCATGTCTGGTAATTTGTCTTCTGCAATTGTTTTCACTGCATCCCAAGAAATTGTAGCAACTTTACTTCTATTTGGCTCAGAAGAACCTTTTTTAAGTTTAGTTGTTTCCATAATTTGGATTGCTGCTGGAGGAGTTTTGATAATGAAATCAAAAGATTTATCACCATAAACAGTGATAACTACTGGTAATACCTTTCCTGGTTTATCCTGCGTACGAGCATTGAACTGTTTGCAGAACTCCATAATGTTCACACCTTTAGAACCTAAAGCTGGACCCACTGGAGGAGCCGGATTGGCAGCACCACCTTTGATCTGTAATTTGATCAATCCTGCTACTACTTTAGCCATTATATTTAAAAATTATGTAGTCAAACATGGTTTAAATTGGGAAGCTTTATTCAACTAAACCACTCCTACGGTTAATATACTAATTATATTTCTTTTTCAACCTGCATGTAACTTAACTCTAGTAAGTTTTTACGGCCGAAAATTTTAACCATTACTTTTAGCTTTTTCTTTTCCTCATTAATTTCATCAATGACTCCACTAAAATTATTGAAAGGACCATCTATAACTTTTACAGATTCTCCTACAACAAATGGTATTTTCATTTCTTCTTCAGTTTCAGATAATTCATCCACTTTCCCAAGAATTCTATTCACTTCAGCTAAACGCATTGGTACAGGGTCACCTCCTTTTTCAGTACCCAAAAAACCTATAACATTAGGTATACTTTTGATGACATGAGTTACCTCACCAACTAAAGCCGCTTCAATTAATACGTAACCAGGCAAATAAGCTTTCTCCTTACTAACTTTTTTTCCATTTCTAATTTGAAAAACTTTTTCAGTAGGAATTAAAACTTGATCTACAAAGTTTTCTAATTTTAAACGAGAAATTTCAAGATCAAGATACTCCTTAACCTTTTTTTCTTTTCCACTTACTGCTCTAACAACGTACCAACGTTTTTTAATATCTCCCATCTTTACTTGTTAAAACATGTGGTAAATAAATCCTAAGACACCTCTCCATTTTGATTCAGCATCTCCAACAATACCAAAACCAAAGTCCATTACAAAAATGAACAAAGAAATAATAATTGATGCTACTACAACGATAATTGTATTACTTTGAAGTTCCTTCCAAGTAGGCCACGTAACATTATGAACCATCTCGTTCACTGTTTCGCTAATATATTCTTTGAATTTTGACACGTCTTTTTTATTTATATTGCGCGGGCGGTAAGATTCGAACTCACGACCAATGGTTTTGGAGACCACTACTCTACCAACTGAGCTACACCCGCATAAAAAGGGGAGACAAGCTCCCCAATTTGTATGTTTTTAATACCTGAAGTATTATTATTCGATAATTTCAGTAACCTGACCAGCACCTACAGTTCTACCACCCTCACGGATTGCAAAACGTAAACCTTTGTCCATTGCTACAGGTACAATCAATTTAACATTGATAGATACGTTATCACCTGGCATAACCATTTCACGACCATCAGTTAAGAAGATTTCTCCTGTAACATCTGTTGTACGGAAATAGAACTGAGGACGGTATTTGTTATGGAATGGAGTGTGACGTCCACCTTCTTCTTTTTTCAATACGTAAATCTCAGCTTTGAATTCTTTATGAGGTTTTGTAGAACCTGGTTTACAGATAACCATACCTCTTTTGATTTGAGATTTCTCGATACCACGTAATAATAAACCTACGTTATCTCCAGCTTCACCTCTATCTAAGATTTTACGGAACATCTCAACCCCTGTACATGTTGATGTTAATTTCTCATCACCCATACCTAAGATCTCTACTGGGTCACCTGTGTTAACAACACCTGCTTCAATACGACCTGTAGCTACAGTACCACGACCTGTAATTGTAAACACGTCCTCAACTGACATTAAGAATGGTTTATCAACTTCACGTGGAGGTAATTCAATATAAGAATCAACTGCATCCATCAAAGCTTCAACAGTTTCAACCCATTTAGGTTCGTTATTTAAAGCTCCTAAAGCAGAACCTTGAATAACTGGAGTGTTATCACCATCATAGCTGTAGAAAGAAAGTAATTCTCTAACTTCCATTTCAACTAATTCTAATAACTCTGCATCATCAACCATATCCACTTTATTCATGAATACAACTAATCTTGGAACACCTACCTGACGACCTAATAAGATGTGCTCACGTGTTTGTGGCATTGGTCCATCAGTTGCAGCAACCACTAAAATTGCTCCATCCATTTGAGCAGCTCCAGTAACCATGTTCTTTACGTAATCCGCGTGACCTGGACAGTCAACGTGAGCGTAATGACGGTTAAGAGTTTCATACTCAACGTGAGAAGTGTTAATTGTAATACCACGTTCTTTTTCTTCCGGTGCATTATCAATTGACGAGAAATCACGAACTGCAGCCAATCCTTTAGAAGCTAGTACGCTAGAAATAGCCGCTGTTAAAGTTGTTTTACC
>CALPVI020000049.1 GCA_943326975.2 Actinomyces viscosus
TAAATTTTCAATTGGGTCAGAAGTATATTTAATGGATACTGACAAACAAGGTCACTTGAAATATATTGAAAAATCACGTGCAAAAAAAATCGAAGATTCAAGATTAGTTATAGGGAAAGTAACCGAAATAAAAAAAGGAATTGAAGTCAAAGCTTCTTGGTTTGGTGTTTTGAATTCGTTGTTTATTATTTTACTGGCACCACTTTTTTCTAAATGGTGGGAAAGTAAATTTAATCCAGGAGCTTCTGTAAAATATGGTATTGGTTTGATTTTAATGGGGCTTGGTTTTGGTGCGCTTGCATTAGGGTCAATGGGTATTTTAAAAGGACAATCTGAAGCATCAGTAAGTATGATGTGGTTAGTAGTTGCATATTTGTTCCATACATTGGCCGAATTATGTATTTCACCTGTATCGTTATCTTATGTCAGTAAATTAGTTCCGGGAAGAATGATAGCATTGATGTTTGGTGTGTGGTATATTGCTTTAGCTATTGGTAATAAAACTGCAGGAAAATTAGGTGGTCAAATTGAGGCAATTCAAGCATCTCATTCGATAAGTTATTTCTTTATGATTTTTACAATTATTCCGGCTTCTATAGGGGTTTTGGCGATTATTGTATATCCTATGATTAAGAAGATTATGCACGGGGTGGAATAATTTAGCTAATTTTTTAGTTTTAAATATTCGAGCACAAAACAAAAGTTTTTTTTCATTTTAAGATTTAATTGTTAATATTGTCATCTTTAAAATATTGTTCGAATTTAATTTTATACTAAAAAATCAATGAATTCATCAACTATTGATAAACAATCAAAACATCCAAAAGGATTGTATTTATTGTTTTTTACTGAGATGTGGGAGCGTTTCAGTTACTATGGAATGAGAGCTATTTTCACGCTTTTCATGATTAATGCACTTTTATTTGATAAATCTCTATCATCTACAATCTATGGTAACTACACTGGATTAGTTTACCTTACGCCATTAATTGGTGGTTATGTCGCTGATAGATATTGGGGAAATAGAAGGTCTATTTTTGTAGGTGGTATCATGATGGCGATAGGACAGTTCTTTATGTTCTTAGCTGGTACATTCTACACTGAAGTAGGTTTGGCTTCAACATTAATGTTTACAGGGTTAGGATTCTTAATCTTTGGAAATGGTTTCTTTAAACCAAATATTTCCACAATGGTTGGACAACTTTATCCAGAAGGTGATAAACGTGTAGATTCAGCTTTTACCATCTTTTATATGGGGATAAACTTAGGTGCTTTTATCGCACCATTAGTTTGTGGAGGTTTAGGTGAAGTATATGATACAAACGGTTTAATCGTTCCTCAAATGTTTAAATGGGGATTCCTTGCTGCTTGTATCGGTATGATTATCAGTATTATTTCTTTTGAAATTTTAAAACATAAATATATTGTTACTCCAACAGGTGAGCCTATTGGGAATAAGCCTAAAAAGGTTGAGAAAGCAGTTGGTGAAGAGAAAAAACCAATTAATGTAAAAAGCTATTTAAACTGGACAGTTATATCACTTTCTTTATTTGTTGCTTTTAAAGGATTGTTAGGATTAGATTTGATAGGAGCATTTATTTATACATTGTGTATCATTGCGCCAGCATCTATAATCGTTGATAAGAGTTTAACTAAAGAAGAGAAACAAAAAATTTGGGTAATTTTCATTATTGCCTTTTTCGTAATATTCTTTTGGTCAGCTTTTGAACAAGCGGGTGCATCATTGACATTCTTCGCTCAAGAACAGACAGATAGAACTTTATTAGGTTCTGAGATACCATCTTCTTACTTTCAAAGTGTTAATGCTGTAGCTATCGTTATTTTTGCTCCAATTTTCGCATGGATTTGGACTAAATTAGGGAGTAAATCAAAAGAACCTTCTTCTCCAGTTAAGCAAGCTTTAGGTTTGTTCTTATTAGCTGTTGGGTATTTAATCATCGCATTAGGCGTTAAGGATTTAGATCCAAGTGTTAAAGTAAGTATGTTTTGGTTGGTTACATTGTATACTGTTCATACATTTGGAGAGTTATGTTTATCGCCAATAGGTTTGTCAATGGTAGTAAAATTGGCACCAGTAAGATTTGCTTCACTTTTAATGGGGGTTTGGTTTTTATCTACTGCCACAGCAAATAAATTTGCAGGTGATTTAAGTTCATTGTACCCAGAAGAAGTTAAATTAGAATCAACTGTTAATGTTTCTACTTTTAATTTTTCTTCTGCTGATACAACAAATTTCATCGTAAAAGATTTAGATAGTAATTTCTTGAAGGATATTAATACTAAATACCCTCATCAAGTAGCAAAAATTGAATTGTTGTCAGATAATTTTAAAGCAGAAAAAGAGCAGTCTTTTGCTAATGCTTTTAAAACGAAGTTATTTGGAACTGAACCAGTAGTTAAGAAAGATTCTTTGAAATCAGTATCATTGGTGAAAGAAGAAAAAAATCCTGTATCAGAATTCTTATTAAAACAAATTGTAGGTTCGAAACCAAGTTTTGTTTATACAAAATTGTATAGCGCTGATGGTACAAAATTATCAATTTTGAAACATGTTAAAGGTAAAAAAGGAGAGAAAGATTCTAAAGTAATTGAAACTTGGAATATCAAACCTAAAAAGCCAAGTTTCTTGGGGATTAAAATCGAGAATTTATATAATTTCTTCATGATATTTGTTTTTATGGCAGGAGGAGCATCAATAGTATTGTTCTTGTTATCTAAAAAACTTTTGAAAATGATGCACGGAGTAAAATAAGCATTGTTTCATCTTTAAATTTTGAGGCTGTCCGAACGACAGCCTCTTTTTTTTGCTTGTGTTTATTCTTTTACATAAATGGTATACCTCATTTATTATAATTACTTTTAGGACTTTAATTTTAAGATCAATAATATGACAATTGAAGCAAACATGGTTGTTACCTTGAATTACAAGTTATCAAATCATAAAACAGGAGAAAAAATTGAGGAGACTACAGTTGAAAATCCAATGGTGTTTTTATATGGTGTAGGTGGAATTATTCCTGAATTTGAACAAAATATTCAAGGTAAAAAAGTGGGTGAAACGTTTGAGTTTTCAATTGTTTCTGAAAATGCTTATGGAAATCATAATGCTGAGCAAGTTGTAAAAATTCCAGCAAATGTTTTTCATGATGAAGCAGGGAAAATTAATGAAGAACATATTTTTGTAGGTGCATTAGTTCCTATGTCAGATCATGAAGGGAATCATTTAAGAGGTACTGTATTAGCTATTACAGCTGAAGAAGTTGAAATGGACTTTAATCATCCATTAGCAGGAACTGATTTGAAATTTGAAGGTTCTGTAGCTGATATTCGTCCTGCAACTCAAGAGGAATTAGATCATGGTCATGTTCACGGACCACATGGTCACCAACATTAATTGTTTGGTTGAAATACTATTGAAGGGAGTCAATTTGACTCCTTTTTTTTTGTTTAAATTTTCTATATTTTTATACAAATATTTAATATGAAAGTAATTTTCATTTTCGCTAGTTTATTTTGTTTAACACTCTCTTTTTCATTTGAAATGAATGAAACAAATTTATCACGAACTAATAAGGAGCATATTGAAAGTAAGTGTATTGTAGATTCTTTATTTTCTAATTCTTTGAATAGAGATTTAAATTATGTTGTTTATTTGCCTGATGCTTATTTTTCAGATGCTGAAAGAAAGTTTGACGTACTTTATTTACTTCATGGACATGGTGAAAATGAAATGTATTGGAAAGTAAAAGGAAATATACAGAGACTTTTAGATTCATTGCGAAAAAAGAAATCTTTGCGAGATTTTGTTGTGATAATGCCAGATGGAGGCAATTCTTGGTATGTTGATGCTAAAGAAAAAATGGAATCAGCGATTGTAAGTGATTTAATGCCGTTTATTGTTTCTAAATACAGAATCAATGATCATTTTGAAAACAGATCAATAGCAGGGTTGTCTGCAGGAGGATTTGGAAGTTTACGTATAGTGTTAAAGCATCCTGAATTATTTTCTAATGTTGTCTTGATGAGTCCCGCGATTTTCCCAACAGATCCAGTTCATAATTTTTATGCAAGAAAAAATGTAGTTGCATTTCAAGATGAGAAAGGTGACTTTTCAGATGCTATTTGGAATTCGTTTAATTATCCAAATTATTGGTCGGAATTTGATGTGAACTCAAAAGAATTTCAATATCATTTTTATTTAAGTACTGGAAAAACGGATTGCTATCCAGGTATTATTGAATCTGTAAATCATATTTTACCGTTAGAATTTGATAAAAGAAAAGATCGAATTTCATATACTATTAAAAATTATAAAGGTGGACATGAAATTAGTGTTTGGCAAAAAGCACTTATTGATGGAATTAGTTCAATTTATAAAAAGTAGTTTAGAAATAGTATTTATATTTAATTTTTAATTTGATTTTCAGTGTTTTAATTTTTATTTTATTGGATTAGAGATGTTATATATTAAAGTGTTTTTTTTATATTTTCTTATTTTGAAAAGCATTAAAAAGACCTTGTTTACGAATAATCAGTATCTTGTCAGTCAAAAATTGAGCGAAGTAATTTAGTAATCAAAAAGTTGAAAAATGATTCGTCTAAACAAAGAAATAATAAACTACATTTTTATCTTATTGGGTAGTTTTGCTATGGCATTTGGTGTTGTGGCTTTTTTATCACCGAATCATATAGCAACAGGTGGAACTGCAGGTTTGGCAATTGTGTTACACAATGTATTTAAATTGCCTATTGGAGTTTTAATGGGGTTAATAAATATTCCGCTTTTATTAGTCGGTTTAAAATATTTAGGAAAAAAATTTGCATTAAAATCCATTTTTTGTATCGCATCGGTTGTGATTTTTGTTGATTTATTTGCACAATATTTTCATCTTCCCGTTTTGAGTAATAATTTAATGTTAGCAACTTTGTATGGTGGTGTAATAATTGGGGTAGGGTTAGGTTTGATATTTAAAGGAGGTGCTTCCGCTGGTGGAGGAACTATTTTAGCCAAAATAATATCTTCAAATTCTTCGATTAAAACAAGTACAGTCGTTTTAATGTTAGACGCTATTGTTGTAGTTTCTGCAGGTTTTGTGTTTCAAAGTATTGAATTGGGATTATGGAGTTTGATCAGTATTTATGTCGCTTCTAAATTGATTGATGCTATTTTGGTTGGTGCTCAGGGACAAAAAATTGTACATATTTCGTCAACCAAAAATTTAACAGAATTAAGTAATTTAATTTCTGAACAAATCGGAGTTTCTGGTACAATAGTTAAAGGGAATGATTTGGGAGAGAAAGAGTACAAGGATATTATTTTTATCATGATTGATAAAACGCGATTGAATACATTAAAACAATTGGTCTCGGCTTATGATAAAGATGTGAAAATGATTGTGATGGAAGCAACCGAAATATTAGGTTAATGAAAATATATTCTATTTTATTCTTTTGTTTTTTAGTTTTAATGTCATGTTCAAATCAGAAAAAGAATGACAAAACTTTGATTGATAAGAAAGTTGTTCAATCAGAAATTCAAAAGGGAACTATTAAAGACATTTCTTTTTATTCTAACAATTTAAAACGTAATTGGAATTTTTCAATTTATTTACCATCAAAATATGGAGTTGACTCTTCAAAGTTTGATGTTTTGTATCTTTTACATGGACATGGTGGTAATGAAAAAGTATGGATGTCGTCCGGTGAAGTGAAAATGATGATTGATTCGATGATTTATAAGCATGAAATAGATCCCATTATCATTGTGATGCCTGACGGAGGCAATTCTTGGTTTGTTGATGGTGTTGAGAATATGGAGTCAGCTTTAATTAAAGATTTGTTACCGAAAATTGAATCAAATTATAAAGTAAATAATAATTGGAAACATCGAATGATAGGAGGAATGTCTGCAGGTGGATATGGAAGTTTACGATTAATTTTAAAATATCCTGAACTTTTTCAAACTGTAATTTTGATGAGTCCGGCTGCTTATGTTCCTTATCCAGATCAAATTTCTTTATCAAGAACGGAGGTGCAATCGTTTAAAGATCAAGACGGAAGGTTTTCAAATGCTTTATGGGATGAATATAATTATCCAAATTATTGGGTACATTTTGATTCAAGTAATTATTCTCCACATCGATTTTTTTTAAGTACTGGAACTTCAGATGTATTTAAAGGAATAATCAAGTCTGTAAATTATCAATTGCCACAAGAACTTCGTAAACGTAAGCTGAAAGTTTCTTTTTATGTTCAAAATTATAAAGGTGGACATGAAATGATTGTTTGGAAACAAGCTTTAAAAGATGCTTTGTTGAAGATTTATTCAAATTAAGAGTCACCCAAAATATTTGATTAATTTTACCGTCTAAACAATTTTGTATGTCAAACAATAAGAAAAGTATTCGACCAAATATCATCAATAAATCTATCAATGATGCAATGACTAAGGAAGAACAATTTCAAAATGAAGTCTTACGTCCAATTTTAAAAATGCAACATAGAATTTTGATTTTGATTTTTAAAGAATACATTAAAAACAGAAAAATATTGTTTGCTGAAATTTCGAATGCAAAACGTAAGTTTTTTATTGAGAATAGTTTATCGAAGGATATTGCTTTCAAAAGTGAACTAAAAGGGATGATTATCGGACAATTTACAGAAGATGAATTTGAATTCTACACTACTATTAGTTCAGATGTGAATAAGCGTATTATTAATTTATTGAAAGAGCGTTTCTTGACAAGTATTACTGAGTTATTAGGAGAAGAAACAGCTGAGGAATCAGTAAATGAATGATATTTTTCAAAATATAAAATCTGGTTTTTTTGCTACTTCAATTTGGGAGTGGTTAGGTTTTTTAACAGGAGTTTTGTATGTAGTATTTATCTCCTATAAAAAAATAATTGCATGGTTATTCGCATTGATTAGTTCTACTATTTATGTTTATCTCTGCTTTAAAAGTAAATTATTTATAGAAACAGGCTTACAGTTTTTTTATGTGATTATGGCTATTTATGGTTGGTTCAAATGGAATTCAGATCAAACGGATAATCATGGTATAATTATTAAATGGAAACCTAAATTTCACTTACTAAACATTCTGATTAGCGTTCTACTTGTAGGTTTGTTGGGTTATATTTTTGATTCATATACGAATCAAGAGAATCCATATACAGATGCTTTTTCGACGGTATTTAGTTTAGCAGCCACTTTTATGGTGACAAAAAAAGTGTTGGAAAATTGGATTTATTGGATTGTTATTGATGCAGTATGTATTTATCTTTTTGCATCAAGAGGTTTGTTTCTAACTTCAATTTTGTTCTTTTTTTACACGATTATTGCAGTGTTTGGTTTTGTGCAATGGAGGAGACAATTTAAACTTCAATAATATGTTGCGTTTTGCCATAACAGGACCTGAATCATCTGGAAAATCAACATTGTCAGAGTTGATTGCTTCAAAATTCAATGCACAATTAATTCCTGAATTTGCAAGAGCCTATTTATTAGAAAAGAATGGTAAGTACGATAGGTTTGATTTAGACAAAATTGCTTTGGGTCAAATTGAATCATGGAATAAAAAACAAGATGTAGCTATACAAGTATGTGATACAGAAATGTTAGTTATGAAAGTTTGGTCTAATTATAAATATGGAACGGTTAGTGATTTTATTCAAAATGCGTTTCAAACGCAACAATTTGATCATTATTTTTTATGTCGACCGGATATTCCTTGGGAAGATGATCCACTTAGGGAACATCCTGAAGAACGAGAAAAATTATTTGAAATATATTTGAGTGAATTAAAGTCAGCAAATTTACCGTTTACTATTATTGAAGGTGATATAATTGAGCGAATTGAAACGTGTCAAAAAATTATTTCCAACTTTTTTTAATTACATTCTATTTTAATCTAATACTATCATTACTTTTGCACCGTCTCTAAGGGGTGCCAATCGAAAGAAAGGCTGAGATTATACCCATTGAACCTGTCAGGATAATGCCTGCGTAGGGAAGATGTACAGATTTATTAAAGAAAAGCTAATTATTTACAAAACAAAGAATTAGCCCCTTGTTCTTGTTCAAATTTTATTTTAAAATGAAAACAAGAATTACAAAGATGTTTTGGATGTTTGCACTAACAACATCCTTCGGAGCAGCAGCTCAACATTCCATTCAAGGTACGGTAACAAGTGAAGATGGTAAACCATTGCCAGGTGCAAAAGTAATTATCGAGAATACGTATAATGGTTCGTATACGGATGGACAAGGCCATTATTTTTTAAAAGATGTAAAAGATGATTCTTTAAAATTAAGTGTTTCAATGCTTGGTTTCGAGGTACAATCATTCAATTTGTATCTGAAAGATCAAGATTTAACTCAAAACGTTATTCTTTCTCCTTCTGCTTTGATGATTGAAGAAGTTCAAGTTTCAGGTGTTCGTGCGGATGAAAAAACGCCAACGACTTACACGAATTTGAATACAAAAGAAATTCAAAAAGGAAATTTCGGCCAAGATTTACCATACATCTTACAATCAACTCCTTCAACAGTTGTGACTTCAGATGCAGGAGCAGGAGTAGGGTATACGGGGATTCGTATTCGTGGTGTTGATCCAACAAGAACGAATGTTACTGTAAATGGTATTCCAATGAATGATGCGGAATCTCATGGTGTATACTGGGTAAATATGCCTGATTTCGCTTCGTCTGTAGATAATATTCAGGTTCAAAGGGGGGTAGGAACATCAACTAATGGAGCAGCTTCTTTTGGTTCAAGTATCAATATCAAAACAGATAATATTCAAAAACAAGCGTATGCTGAATTGGATAATTCTGGAGGTTCTTTCAATACGTTAAGAAATACGGTGAAAGTTGGTTCAGGTTTGATTAACAATAAATTTGTGGTAGATGCACGATTATCACGTGTTTCATCTGACGGATACATAGACAGAGCAACTTCAAATTTAAAATCTTACTACTTGTCAGGTGCATGGATTGGAAAAAAATCAATTGTTAAAGCAAATGTTTTTAGTGGTAAAGAAGTAACATATCAAGCATGGTATGGAATTCCAGAAGCAAAATTGTTTGGGAATAAAGATAGTTTGATGAATCATTTTTACAATAATTATTACCCTGGGGGAACTTATCAAACTGTTGAAGATTCAGTTAATTTATTTAATTCTGATCCAAGAAAATATAATTATTACAACTATAAAAACGAGACGGATAATTACAAACAAGA
>CALPVI020000050.1 GCA_943326975.2 Actinomyces viscosus
ACCATCACTTATTATACCAACTAGATTTCCATATGAAGTAGAATTACCTCTGTAAATTTTACCGTCATTGATTATGCCAACTAGATTACTATATGAAGTAGAATTACCTCTATAAATTTTACCATCACTTATTGTTCCTACTACGTTACTATAAGAAGTAGAATTTCCTCGATAGATTTTTCCATTATAATAAGTGGCAATCAGATTACTATAAGATGAAGAGTTACCTTTAAAAATCTTACTTTGGGCAGAAGCTAAAGATATATTAATCAATACAACTAATAAAATTAAAGAATTTTTCATTTTAAGTATTCCTAATACATATTTGTTCAAAATAATATAACAAGTTTATTTAAAATACTAAACAATTTAATTAAAATTATCTAAACAAACTAAAATAGTATCACTAAAAAATAAAAGCCAACTAACATGAAAATTATGTTAATTGGCTTAAAAGCTATTTTTTTTTATGAAATTAAATTTCAAACTCCACATTAAAGAAATTTGTTATGAAATCAATTAAAGGATTCCATAAATACGCTGAAGTTTTGGTGTTGGACTTGCAATTGAATTAGTAGATAAATATAATTGTGTACCTTGTATAGACACACCTAACCACATAATTTGTCCAAAACCATCTGATAGAATTGTAGTATATCGTCTAGGATAGTCAGTAGGAGGAGTAGTATTTCCAAGAATAATATCTTTATCATATTCTGACAAATAAATGAATTGTTGAAAGACTTCACCACGTCCATCCATTCTCCATTCTAAAATTAATCCCTTATAATTAGCAACATCGCCTATATTTGCAGATGAGCCAACTACATTAGGTCCAACTGAAGAGGACATAATTAAATTAAGTTCATCTTGTGTATGTAATTTTACTACATTAAAACCACCAAGTTTAGAATAAAGTGCATATGGAACACTTAATAACTGACTTGTTCCTAAAATTGAATAACTCGTTCCTCCATTAGGATCAATTTCAGTTTTAACAAAGTAAGGACCATTAGACCAATCAATTGTTAAAAATGATCCAGAAACAACTGTTCCTGCACCAATTTCAATGCTTACTAAACCATTTGAATTAGTTGTAGGTGTTTGGGTTTCAACATGAACAGGTGTCCCACTAGCTGTACCTTGTAAAATACTTATTTTCATTCCAACTAAGCTTGAAACAACTAATGAATTACTACTGTTTCGAACTACAGCTTGATAACTCATTTTTTCAGGTGCTTGAGCCATTAATTGATTCGAAATCACAAATGTTATTGAAAATAGAATTACTATTATTTTTGTACTGATCTTTTTCATAAATATTATTTTTTTATAATTTTAAATGATTGAACTTTTTTACCCATTTGATTATTTATATTAATAAAATAGGTAGCTTGGGCGAATGCAACCATATTAATTTTTGTATTCGATGATGTAACAAAACCAGAAGTCAATAATTTACCATCAAAATCAAATAATTGATAATTCAAAATTTCATTATTATAATCACTTATTTCAATTGTAAGATTATCACTTGATGGATTAGGATAAGTTGAAATTGAAATAGTTAAATCCGTCTCATTTATTCCGTTTGTGAAAATTTCATACGTTTGTTGAACACCTTGAAGAACAGAACCCGAGCTTCCTGTATAGGTATTATAAGTTATTTGTCCAATGCTAAATGCAAAAGACCCTCCACTTCCTGTTCCATCACCTCCAGAGGAATTGATGTTTACCTGAGCATTAACATTAACTTTTGAAAGGAGAATGAAAGAAAGTAACACAAAGGGGTTAGATTTTTTTATTTTCATGTATATGATTTATTTACCAATCAATATTTGAAAGGTACTATTTGGTGAAAGTACAATTTATAATCGATATTATTAAATTTATAAAAAATATATTAAATATGTATAATATATTGAAATTATTAAAATAGACTTTTTATAATTAACAATTTATGAAAAAATCTGAACTCAACAAATTCAATTTTCTTATTTTTATTAAAAAATCCCCCAAGCAGGATTTGCATTTGAAAAATCTAAAGCACAACTTTTTGAATATTCAAGCCATTTCTTTCTACTCAAAATGTTAATAGGGTGATCAATGTGAATTGGATCTTCATTTTGAAAATCACCTCCCCATCTTAAATTTCTAGTGTGACGTATATCATTTATAAATTCCTGAATGTTATTTGGAAGCAATTTTAGGTTATTTCTTTTTAAATCATTTGCATAATATTTAACACCATTACTTTCAATATTGAAATCTATAGCAAATCCTGCAAGGTGGTTTGATTGTTTTGCAGGTCTTACGATTTTTCTGTTAATAGTTTCTTCTTCTGATCTATAACTTTGATTTATTATTAAAACAATATCATGGGATATGGCATATTGATCAATTTGATCTAAATCATTTTTAAAGTCTTTATTGACTAGAATTTGCCTACCAAATAAACCTTTAATATTTTGGCCATTATACTCAACTAACGAATTAAAATTATCTGTTTTAACGTATGTCCAAAATTGATAATTAAAATAAAAATAAAGGAAACTTATAACTAAGATTATCCCTATCAAAGTAAATAATTTAAAAACTTTTTTCATTTATGAATCTTATATTTTATTCAAAGTTAAAATAAAACAACTCATTTTATTGCTAATTAATATCTGACTTTATACTCCATTCTAATATTACTTCAGTTATTAATTATACATAAAAAAGAATTTAATTAAAATACAACAACTTAAATCATCATTTAGATTCAATACTAGAGTTAAAAAGTAATAAACAATCAACGTTTAATAGAAATTTAGTGATTATTTAATATTGCAATTAACTAGGCTGATAGAATAACGACGAAATAACAATCAAAATACTAGTATTCATTTAGTTATAATCATTTTAATAAATAATAGATTTTTATCAAAAGTTAGTTTATAGAGTCCAAATTTGATGCAAAAACCCTCTCAAAACTTTATATAATAAGGATATACGAAAATTATTTTTTTTTATATCATTATTTAAAGCGTATCTTTGTGTACAATTTTAAGTAAAAATATGACATTTAAGGAACTCGGGTTGAAGAGTGAGGTGCTGAAGTCGTTAACAGAAATGGGGTTTGAAGCACCTACTCCGATTCAACTAGAAGCTATTCCTAACTTGCTTGCAAGTGATAGCGATCTAGTTGGTTTAGCCCAAACAGGAACAGGTAAAACCGCAGCGTTCGGTTTACCATTAGTGAACAAAGTAGACGGAAAGTCTAGAACACCACAAGGATTAGTGGTATGTCCAACAAGAGAGTTGTGTTTACAAATCACGAAAGATTTAGAAAACTATTCGAAATACCTCGATTTAAGCGTGGTAGCTGTGTATGGTGGAGCTGATATCCGTCGTCAAATTACACAAATCAACAAAGGTGTATCAATTGTTGTTGCAACTCCAGGCCGTTTAGTAGATTTAATTAAACGTAGATCAATCTCATTAGCAGATGTGAAATACGTAGTATTAGATGAAGCGGATGAGATGTTGAACATGGGATTCAAAGAAGATTTGGACATGATTTTAGAATCTACTCCAGAACACCGTAACGTATGGTTGTTTTCTGCAACTATGCCGAAAGAGGTGGAAAGAATCGCAAAAACATACATGTCAAACCCATTTGAGGTTTCGATTGGACACAAAAATCAAAGTAACGAGAATATAGAGCACATCTATTATTCAGTGAAAGAAAGAGATCGTTATGCAGCGTTGAAACGTGTGATTGACTTTAATCCAGATATTTATGGTTTAATTTTCTGTCGTACACGTATGGAAACTGCTTCGGTAGCTGATAAACTTGGAAAAGAAGGATACAGCGCTGAACCGTTACATGGAGATTTATCTCAAGTTCAACGTGATAGAGTAATGGATCGTTTCCGTAAAAAAGAAATTCAAATCTTAGTTGCAACAGACGTAGCAGCACGTGGATTAGATATCGATAATATTACACACGTATTGAATTACAACTTACCTGATGATATTGAAAACTATACGCACCGTTCAGGACGTACAGCTCGTGCAGGTAAAAAAGGTCAATCTATTGTTTTAATTAACACAAGAGAAAACTACAAAATTCGTACGATTGAAAAACAAATTCGTGTTACATTCACAGCAGGTGTTCTTCCTAAACCAGAGGATATTTGTGCAATTCAGTTAACTAAATTAATTGATAGTGTAATTAAGACCGAAGTGAAAGAAGATGACATCGAAAAATTCATGCCTCAAATCATGGCTGGATTAGGAGAAATGTCAAAAGAGGAAATCGTTAAGAAATTTATATCTGTAGAATTCAACCGTTTCATCGATTACTATAGCAATGCAGGAGACTTAAACTCATCTGGAAGAGATTCAGATAGAGGCGAAAGAGGAGAGCGCGGCGAAAGAAGTGAACGTGGAAGAAGAGACAGAAGTTACGACGAAGGACGTGAGGATAGACCAAGAAGAGATCGTGGATCTGAAGAAGGAAAAACAAGATTCTTCGTTAGTGTTGGACAAAGAGATGGTTTAAACCCTGGTGGTTTATTACGATTAATTTGTGACTCTACAGGTTTAAAATCTGCAAACATTGGTAGAATTGATATCATGCCTGCATTCTCTTTCTTTGAAGCAGATCAAGCAGAAACAGATAACATTTTACGAAAAGTAAACGGATCTGAATACGAAGGTACAACAGTAAATATCGAAATCACTAAAAACAAAGGTGGCGGTGGTTCAGATAGAGGAGGACGCCCTTCAGGTGGTGGATTTGGTGGTGGAAACCGTCGTTCATCAGGAGGTAGCGGAGGCTTTAGAGGTGCATCTGACAGAGGAGGTTTTGATCGTGGATCTGAAAGAAGAAGTGGTGGAAGCGACAGAGGTGGTTTCAACCGTGGAGGAAGCGATAGAGACAGAGATAGAGGAGGAGACCGTAGAGGTGGATTCAGCAAATCGTTCAAAAGATAATATTAACCTTTAGGAATAGATAAAAAATAGAAGACAAGATTGTAAAGAAGTAATTCGATACAGTCTTGTTTTTCATCTTATACTCAAAGAACTAAATTAAATATGGAAATAAGGAATATAGCAATTATTGCTCACGTTGACCACGGTAAGACTACATTAGTAGACCGTATGATTGAAGCAGGAACAGATGCAAAAACGCATGAAAAACCGAAAGGTGAATTGTTCATGGATAACAACGATTTAGAGCGTGAAAGAGGAATTACGATCGTTTCTAAAAACGTATCAGTGCTTTACAAAGGAACAAAAATCAACATTATTGATACTCCAGGTCACGCCGATTTCGGTGGTGAGGTTGAACGTGTATTAAATATGGCTGACGGTGTTTGTTTATTAGTAGATGCATTTGAAGGTCCTATGCCTCAAACTCGTTTCGTTTTAGGAAAAGCGTTAGCATTAGGTTTAAAACCTTTATTAGTAATTAATAAAGTTGACAAAGAAAACTGTACTCCAGAAGAAGTTCACGAGAAAGTTTTCGATTTAATGTTCGAATTAGATGCAAATGATCACCAATTAGATTTCGCTACTATTTATGGTTCTGCGAAAAATGGATGGATGTCAGAAGATTGGAAACAACCAACAACTTCAATTTCTCCATTATTAGATAAAATTTTAGATTATTTTCCACCAAAGAAAATTCAAGAAGGAAATACACAGTTGTTAATTACTTCTTTAGATTTTTCTACTTTCGTAGGTAGAATAGCGATTGGACGTCTTCACAGAGGTACATTAAAAGAAAATCAACAAATCATTTTAGGAAAAAGAGACGGTTCACAAGAGAAACACAAAGTAAAAGAATTGTTTGTTTTTGAAGGAATCGAAAGAGTAAAAGTTGCTTCAGTTCAACCTGGTGATATCTGTGCGATTACTGGTATTGAAGGTTTCGAAATTGGTGATGTTATCTGTGATGCTGAAAATCCAGAACCTTTAGCATCTATATCAATTGATGAACCGACAATGAATATGTTATTCTCAATTAATGATTCTCCATTCTTTGGTAAAGAAGGTAAAAAAGTTACTTCTCGTCATATCCAAGAACGTTTAACAAAAGAGTTAGAGAAAAACTTAGCAATGCGTGTTACAAACACTGATAAAGCTGACAAATGGTTAGTTGCTGGACGTGGAGTATTGCATTTATCAGTTTTAATCGAAACAATGCGTCGTGAAGGTTATGAGTTACAAGTTGGTCAGCCACAGGTAATTATTAGAGAAATTGACGGAGTTAAATGTGAACCAATCGAAGAATTAACAATAGATTTACCTGAAGAATTTAGTGGTACAGCTATCGAAGCAGTTTCTACAAGAAAAGGTGAGATGACGAATATGGAACCGAAAGGGACACGTATGACGATTCAATTCCAAATTCCATCAAGAGGTATTATTGGTTTAAGAAACTATTTGTTAACACAAACAGCAGGTGAAGCAATTATGACACACCGATTCTTAGAATACCAACCATACAAAGGTGAAATTCCAGGACGTCAAAATGGTTCATTGATTTCAATGGAACAAGGTACATCAATTCCTTTCTCTATTAACAATTTACAAGAAAGAGGTAGATTCTTTGTTTCACCAAACGAAAACGTATACGAAGGTCAAGTAATTGGGGAAAACTCAAGAGCAGGTGATATGGTTGTAAACGTAACAAAAACAAAGAAAATGTCTAATATGCGTTCTTCGGGAGCAGATGATAAAGTGAAATTAATTCCACCTATCAAATTCAGTTTAGAGGAATGTTTAGAATACATACAAGGTGACGAGTACGTAGAAGTAACACCAGAAAACTTACGTATTCGTAAAATCTACTTAAAAGAAAGCGAAAGAAAAAGAGCGAAATAAACTTAATTTCTTTAAAATACAAACCCAAATTATTGAAAAATAGTTTGGGTTTTTTTGTTTTTAAAAAAAATTAGAGATGAATTATGAGAAAAAATTATAAACAACACACTCCACTAATTTTTGAAGATTTTTAATGTAAACAATTAAAAATGAGCTAAGTTTAATCATATAATATGTAAAGATGTTAATAAGTCTTAAAACACATTGAGTAACTATTGTTAAAGCAAAATTAAAATCGTAAATTTAAAAATCAATACTATAGTTATGTTCGATGACGAAGAAGACGATGACGATTACTTTGAAGGTAATTTGACTGACGATATAGAGAAATTTGAAAACTACTTATCTAGTGGTGAATCAAGTTTTATAGATAGTGACCGATTGGAAGGTATAATCGATCATTATTTGATGAATAACCAATATAATAAAGCTAAATTATGTGCTGAGTATGCACTTTCAATGTATAGTTATAATGATCATTTTAACTTACGTTTAGCACAATCAATGTCTGCTTTAGGGCAATTAAAAGAAGCCTTGAACATCATTTCAAAAATAGAAAAGAAAGACAATACATCATGTGAAGTAAAGCTCACTAAAGCATCTATATTCAGCCAATTAAGAGACTCAAATAGTGCTATAAAATATTTCAAGGAAGCCCTTTTATTATCAGAACCGGAAGACAAGGACGAAATCTATTTAGATTTAGCGATGGAATATGAAAACAAGAATGATTTCAAAAATGCCTTAGTTATTTTAAAAGAAGCAATTGCTTACAACCCTAAAAACGAAGGGGCTACTTATGAAATTGCTTACTGTTATGATCAAATGGGAGAATATGACAATGCAGTTAAATGTTATTCTGATTTTATTGATGAAAATCCCTATTCGTTTACAGCATGGTATAACTTAGGTAATACTTATTCAAAATCTGAAGAATACGAAAATGCAATTTGGGCCTACGATTATTGTATCTTAATAAACGAGGATTTTGGTCCAGTATATTTCAATCTAGGTAATGCTTATCTTTCATTAGATAAATACCAACTTTCTATTGATAATTTCAATAAATGTATGGAATTAGATGGGGAAGACCCTATTGCTTTATGCTATATTGGTGAAGCACATGAGCAATTAGGCGAATTGAAATTAGCAAAATATTATTACCAACAAAGCTTAGAGTTAGCTCCCTTATTACCAGATGCTTGGCTAGGATTAGGTATAGTAGAAGATTTAGAGGGAAATACAAAAGAAGCATTACCTTTCATATTTAAAGCGATTGAAATTGATCCTGAAAATGCAGGTTATTATTCTGTTTTAGCAGGGGCTTACGAGAAATTAAACAATATTGATAAAGCGCAAGAAAACTACTTGATGTCGCTGGAATTAGATCCTACTGAAGAAGAATGTTTGACAAGTTATATTAATATGCTGTCGGCAATTTCTTTAAAAGACACATTTAAAATATTGGTTGAATTCATGGAAAATAATTCCGAGAATGATATTGCTCCAGTATTGAAGATAAACCTATTATGGAAATTAGGCAAAAAGAAAGAAGCTTTATTTTTGTTTTCAGAATATTTAACTCTAAATAGAGAAAGTGCAATGGAATTGTATGAACTCTATTCAGAATACAAGGAAATTTCTTCATTTACCGAATTATCAGCAGAGTAAAACATACGAAATGGAAACGAAAAAGAATGATAACGTTAAATAATTTTTTGAAATGTTAAACGTTGTCAATATTCCGATTGAATTATGTACATTTGTTTCATAGATTAGTAGATTATGAATTTTGAGTTACCGTTTATTCCTGAAAGAACTGTAAAACCTCGTCAAAAAGGAGTTACAATGATGATGGACAAAGGTTTAAGTCTTCGAGAAACAGAAAATTTCATTGAAGCATCAGGTCATTTAACTGATATTGTGAAATTTGGATTCGGAACAGCTTATGTAACGAATGACTTACAAGCAAAAATCGATTTATACAAAGCAGCTGGAATAAGACCTTATTTAGGAGGTACATTATTTGAAGCATTCTATGCAAGAGGTAAATTTGAAGATTACATTCGTTTATTAGATAAATTCAATTTAGACTTAGCTGAAATTTCTGATGGTTCTATTATCATGAATCACAACGAAAAATGCGAGTTAATTCAACGACTAGCTAAAACAAGAACTGTTATGTCTGAAGTGGGTTCAAAAGACTCAGGAATCATTGTTTCACCTACGAAATGGGTGAAAATGATGAGTACAGAATTGGAAGCAGGTTCTTGGAAAGTGATTGCTGAAGGGCGTGAAGCAGGTAATGTTGGAGTTTTTAGACCAAACGGAACTGCACATACCTACTTAATCAATAAAATTATTGCTAAAGT
>CALPVI020000051.1 GCA_943326975.2 Actinomyces viscosus
AAAGTTGCCATTCTACAGCGAACATTGCTACCGAAAGTGGTCTATATATTCCATCATCTATTAAATAATATCCAACTCTATAATGATTTTGAAATATTGTTGATATTCCCTTTAAACCTTTAGTAGTTATAGTATTTTCAGAAATTAAAGAAAAGTCATCTAATACATAATCATGATGAACCGTATTATAATATAAAATAAAAGCTAATAAACTAACGATTATACCTAATACCCATTTTGTTTTGGTGTAAAACAATTTCTCTGAATTATCAGAAAGTTTGAATTTCATATATTAGTCGCTATGTTTATTTTAAACGGTAATAAAGACCTAGATTTAAACCAAACGAATATAAATATCGATTTAGATCCGATTTTGTAATAGGGTTGATTGATTGACGGTATAAAAGTTCAGTTTTAAAATACCAATTTTCAGTAATATCTTGATTAATTCCAATATTTAAAATACTTGCAAAATTTATTTTAGAAAAATCTGAATTACCAATAATTAAATCTCTTGATGAAGAATTTTCTTTCTGAATAAGTATTTTATTTGAAAGAAATATGTTAGTAGAAATTCCTGCTGATATATAAAACTTTGTTTTATTTGTTGAAATGTTGTAATTTAACTTTAATGGTATATCAATGTAATTAATATGATCAATCGATTTTTTAATTGTAGGAATAACCTTCTCTTTTAATTTTTCTCCTTTATCAGAATATAAAAAACCTGAAGAAATTGAAATTCTATTTGATAATGTATAATCGAAATTTATCCCTGTCGTGAAGCCTATTTTTGGAATTTCTAAAGTATCCATTTCGTTTTTCAACCATTTCATAGATTCTTTCGCTGATATAATTCTATAGCAGTAATCTGTTGAATAAGTACCTCCAATAGAAAATGATTTCATTTTTATTGAATCATTTTGTTGCGCAAAATGGAACATTGGCGTTAGAAGGATTATTAAAATAACTATTTTTTTCATATTATTTTTATACTTAATCTTTGATACATCGAATACTGAATCCATAATTTTTATACGTATATTGTCTATACACTCCTTTTTGCTGACTATCAATGTACCTATACCAAGCTTGGTTGTTTTTTTCTGTAGAAGTCCAGAAAAAAGCAGTATTAGATTGATTATTAATAGATCCGTTAAAAACTCTACATCCTGAAGGTATTGCATTGAATCCTTCTGAGCTTGTATAAATTTCTGTTGGATTAACCCATTCAATAGATGTTTTCATTAATAATAAGCCTTGATTTGAACCTCTCCAAGCCAAACCATTCGCTTCATTATCGGACATTCCTAATGTTTTTTCTAAGGTTTTCCATTCTTCATCTGAAGGTATGTGCCATCCATTGGGAGCTATTTTTTTTGAATTAGATACAGCATTCCAATTGTACAACAATCCATAACGGGATTCAATTGAGCAATATGCACCTTCAGTAGATTTTTCCCATATAGTATCATTTCCAGTAATCGAAATTTCTTTTAGCACTGAACCATCTGAATATTTTTTCACTTTTAAATTTTCAGCCATCCACCACTGATTTCCAATTTTAACAGTTCTATAAATATTTCCATCTATATCTTGTAAAGTTCCTGTTTCATTTGGTGTTTTTTCATTTTTAATATCTTTTTTACAAGAAATAAAAAGAAAAAGAAATATTCCAAAAATATATTTAACTCTCATTGTAAATAATTTCATTAATTTTTCATAAATAATTTTGTTGCAGTCTTTCCTCCAGCATTTATTAGGATTGTATATAATCCATTATCAATTGAATTTAATTCAATTTCTTCGTTCGATATAATAGTTGCATTTCCTAAAACCTTCTCTTTTAATACAATACCGTAGCTATTGATTACTTTGTAACTTAATTCAACAGACTCACCTGATATTATATTTAAAATTAATTTCTCACTTGCGGGATTTGGATGAATGTCAAAATCGAATGAGTTACCTCTTTGAGAAGGACAAACAACCGAAATATCTCTATTTGCACAAGATCCAGGATAACAACATAATGATTCAATCATAAAATTTACTTTTGAATCATAATTACATGCCAATGAATCACTACAACCATATACTATAGGAGTAATACATGCTCCTGGTAAGTTACAGATGAATGCCTTATCAAATTCTAAATAATCTGAGTTCGTACATCCACAAGAATAAGGATAATTCAAATAAGAACTTACTTGTTCATCTGATTGAAGTAATGTATCATTTGATACGTATTTTAATGTTTTGAATGACCCATTTATAAAAGCTTCAATTTCAAGATTAATTTTAAATTTCAATTCTCCTTTTGTTGTTAATTGGGCAATTAATACTTGGTTACTATCAGGGTTTATTCCTGATACACCTGAGTTTTGAAGTGTGAAATTGGTGCTTGAAAAGTTCTTTTTAGGAACCAATGATCCAAATATGGTACTATCATTTCCGGTAGCAAAATCTTTAATACCATTGTCTAACCATGAATCAGGTATAATTGTCATACTCCCCATACCATCAGCATATGTAAGAGGTAAACCAATTAATAAATTATTGTTAGTCAATAATCCTTCTGGAATATTATCACTTCCACCATCATTATTAAGACCACCTATAAATGACCCATCTAAATCTTGATTTTTTAATACACCAAAATAAGTTTTATTACCTTGTTTTTTTGTTGTTTGTCCTAAAGTTAACCAGCTATCAAGTGCAACTGTATTTTCATTATATCTTGTTTTAACAAAATCTTTTGCAAATGTTTGTCCATCTAAATTATTAAAAAAATAATCTGTACTTGAAATAGAAAATGGGTGATCATTATTTCCATATATTTTTTTCAATTTACTTCCAGGAAGCATATCGATATAAATTCTATACGTAGTAGAACCTGCTGTTAATTTTCCTCCAATTGTATCTGTAGAATCAGCATTATTTGAAATATAATATGTTTCTACTATTACTTTTTCAAGCTGAGCAAATGATGTTGAAGCAAACAACAATAAAGCGAATATGAATAAATAATTTTTCATTTAGAATTAATTTAAAATTAAATTTTATAAGAAATACTTAGGTTGAAATTAGTACCATATCTGAAACTATCGTAATCAACCCAGCTATTTGGTAATTTGTATGCTCTTCTAACTTTGGCATTTAAAATATCTCTTATTGTAATGCTTGTGTTAAAGTGTTTACCAAGTGATTTAGTTATTTTAAAATCAATTGTATTTCTAGGCATTTCGTAAACATCAGGTCTTCCTTTTACAATTCCTGTTATAACTAATCTTGGCCCTTGAACATTATAGCTAATTGTTGCTGTCAATCCTAAACTATCTGCTTTATACATTAATAAAGCATTTATTATGTAAGGAGCTTGACCTAACATAGAACGATTAACCGTATCAATTGGTGTTGAAATTTTCTCACCATTTACGTATTTTACATCTTTTCTAATAAATACAGAATTTGATTTTACAAATGTCACGTTAGTTCTAAATTCAAACTGTTTTGAAATTGATTTATTAATTTCAAATTCGATTCCTTTTACATTTGATTTATCAATATTTTGCCAACTAATAGCACCGCTTTCAAATCCCATTTCAATATGATTTTTGAAATCTTTATAAAATAAACTTACCGAAACATTATCTCCATTTTTAAAATAGGATTCTGCACGTATATCAAAGTTTTTAATTTGTACAGTTTTTAAGTCAGAATTACCATGAATTAATGTTCTATATTCATTATCATAAACAGCTGCATCATTTAATTCACGAATACTAGGCCTAGCAACGGTTTGACTATAATTAAATCTTAAATTAGTTTTAGCAATTTGAATCTTTTTAAGTTTATATATAATATTTAAACTTGGTAAATAATTCACTTCATTAATATTAGCTGCATTTACACTATTTTGAAGCCCAAATCCATTCCCTCTTCTTGGGTCATTTTTTGCATATCCTAGACGATAATAATCGTTAATATCTGTAAATATTTTTGCTTGTTCTACTCTTAAGCCCCCAGAAAATCGTATAGATGATTTAAGTTCGTAATCAATCATAGCAAATGCCGCTTTAATACTACTGTAACCAAATGAATGATTATAAGCAGCATTGTTTTCATCGTAATAATAATCAACTTTTCCATTTGTCATTATAAATCGATTAGCATTAAGGAATTCATCAATATTTTCATTCGTTGGGCTAGGATGTGCTCCATTTCCTTCTACAATAGAAAAATCTTCAATGTCTGATTTACGATCATTACGTTGGTATGCACCACCAAATTTTACTTTTCTAACTAATTTTTCTGTTGCATTTATTAAAGGAAATTCAGCTGAAAGTCTTGAATCAAATATATTTTCTGATAAATATCTATAAAAACGATGAACACCATCACCTACAGTTGGTCCGAACTGAAATATACTTCTTATGTTATTATCAATAACATACGCATATTGAATTACTTTAAAATCTGGAGCTATACTATTACCTTGTGTATAAGATGAATGAAAATCAATTTTCATTTTTGCCTTAGCAATGTAATGTTCAGTTTTAAACTGATAAATTTTTTGTTTACGTTGTTCGTAAAAAAATAAGTTTTGTGTTCTACCATCTTGAGGTCCAACAGCATTTGATGGTATTGAAGTAGCAAAGTTTCCTACATCATTTGTTCCGCTATAATTAGGCATAAACATGAACGAGACTTTATTTTTATCATTCAATTTATATGCTAAATTTATCAAAGTACTCCAAGTATTTATTTCCTTACTAACTTTTGCTGAATCCCGAACATCAAATGGATAATTTAATTGTTCTGCTCCAACTCTTTGAGAAATTCCATTTGGGTCATATCTAATTGAACTAGCATATCTAAAGCCAATTATATAACCTAATGGTTTTCCAAATAATTTGACTTGATCACCAATACTAAAACTTTGTGTATTATTTAAAGGTGCTTTTCTTCTGACAATGTTCCAGTTATGTGCAAATCCATTATTATAATCTGAACCTTCAGGATTAATTAATCTCTCTGCTTGATTTTTATATGAACTATTATAAAGGTTAATTGCATTATTTACTGCTGTAGGATCATTAATTAAAGCTCTTGGGAGTATTCCTAATTCAACTAAACCTAATTTATAGTATGTATTTCCCTCAGTTGTTCCATCAATCCACCCATTGATTCCCATCCCATTAAAGTAGTTTCCTAAACCTAAAGCAACCATTTCTTGATAAGTTGATGGGTTTAGAATTGGAGAATTAATTGGAGAATCTTTTCTATTTCTTAATCCATTGTCAAATCCTAACCAATCGGTTGAACTTCTTTGAGAACTTACTATATCCTTGAAAGTTGATTGGTTATTATATCCAAATTGACTTTCTACATTTACTTGCAGTTTGTCAGGATAATCTTTTGTGTCAACTGAAATATATGCTCCTGTCCAATCTCCCGGTAAATCAGGGCTAGCAGTTTTTGTTATAACTATGTTATCGACCAAACTCGCAGGAAAAATATCAAGTTTAATATTATTTGTTAACGGGTCTAATGTAGGTATTCTAGATCCATTTAATGTTGTTTTAACATATCTATCTCCAATTCCCCTCACTGTTATAAAGCCACCATTTGTTGAAACGCCAGATACTCTAGCTACTGCTGAAGCAATAGTAGGATCACCTGTTTTTTTCATTGTTTCGGCAGAAATAAAATCTAATGTTGTAGCTGAATTTATTTTAATTCGCTCCATATATCCATCATTTGATCTTATTTGTTTAGCAACTACTTTTAATTCCTCTAATTCTGTTTTAATAGGTGAAATAATAAAATCTTTAATTACAATTTCATTATTTTTTAATTGAACTCCTTCGTAAATTGTATCGTATCCAATGTAGGAAACAACTAATGTTAAATAATTTGAAGTATTGATATTCAAATTGTAATTTCCATCAAAATCACTTAGAGCTCCTGTCTTTTTATCATTTTGTGGGTAAATTTGTACATCAAGAACAGGCAAGCCATTTTCATCTGTAACTTTTCCTCTAACAATCCCCTGACTCCATGATAAAATTGTTGTCATTAAAATAATGACAACAATTAATATTTTTTTTTTCATTTAATGTATGCTAAGAAATTATTGTTTAATTATTTTAAAAGTCGAATTTTTAGCGTTTATATTAACATTTACAAAGTAAATACCACTTGGTAAATTGCTTGTTTCAACCTTTTGAACGTGATCAGAATTTATAACATTTAATTTTTCAACTATAATTGATTTTCCTGTAATGTCATGAATTGAATAATAATTATTTTGGTTATCATTAATTTCATTTTTCACAGAAATTACAAAAGCATCTTTTACTGGATTAGGGTAAATGTTAATGTCATTATTTCCATTAATTATTTCAGTAATATCTGCATTACCACCACCATTATTTACAAATGAAGTATATATTAAACTAGTATCAGTAAGTTGACCACTCAATGGATTTGACGCAACGTAAATTTCACTTCCTCCTGAGACTGGTGTAGCTATTTGAAGATTCAATTCAAAACTAAAAATCCCATCAGTAGTAAACTGCCCAAGTAATATCATATTACTTGCGGTAACTCCTGAAACAAAAGGTAATGCAGCAATCGCCCCATTTTTAATTTCAAAAGTATCACCTGGTGTTTGATCAAAAATATCTAATTCACTTGAAATACCTAATACGTTTGGGGTGATAGGAGCACCTGGCATCATTCCGTCTTGAGCATTTGTACCATTTATTGGAATGCCCATTTCTATTGAATTATTAGCTAAAATTGATTGATTATTTCCAATTGAACCATCCGTATCTTCTGATTTTAATACTCCCATTTTACCTGAAGCAACTCCACCTACTGAAAACCAAGAATCAATTAATGTTGTATTTTTCTTTGTATTATTTACAGTTGTACCTTGAGAAAAAGTAGAACCATTATTTGGATCATTATAAAAATCAGTTGTAGTATTAACTTTTAAAGTATGGTCTGCATCTCCAAATAGTTGAATAAATTTATATCCATCCAATAAATCAGCATAAACTCTGTAAGTAACAGATCCAACTCTTAACGGTGAAACAGCTCCATTATCTGCAGCATTTGTTGAATCTGCTAAATTAGAAACATAATATTTTTCAACTACTATTTTTTCTAAACCATTTTGAGCAAGCAAAGTTGTTCCCGATAATAATATACCAACTAAAAAAGTAATTTTTTTCATTTTTTTTAATTTTGTCGTTTAACTCTTTTTTTTCTTTTATTAATTTCTTCACTTTTGAAAATTAGTGAAGGCAACATAATTTCATTTCCGATTGGATTTCTAGCAACATAATTTTGTGATACACCTTTGGTAGGGGTACCTATTTGGATATTTAATTCAAATTCAAAAACTCCATCTGTAGTGATTTGTGCAATTAAGACTCTGTTTTCAGTTAGTGAATCAGCTCCTAAGGCGCCTTTTCCCATACATGCCCAAGCTCCATTTTTAGTTTTAAATACTGAACCTAAATGTTGGTATTTGAAAATATTTACTAAACTATCGATACCAAAAAATGTTGGTCTTGGAACCATTTCTGCATCTAATAATCCATCTTTTTGGGTAAGACCAAAATTTAATTTATCATTTTTATTTTCTAAAAAGAATTTATCATGTTTTATGGTCTCAATTGTATCATCAAAATCGTTCATTACGCCATAATATTGTTCACCTGCAGCACCAGCAGATAACCAGGAATCTAACATTACAGTATTTTTCTTTAGAGTTCTTCTAGGAATTACATTAGGAATTACATCCCCATTTTCAATGTTGTTGAAAAAAAAAGTTGATGTTGTCAATTTTAACTCATGATCAGGTGAACCATAAGCTGCTTGAAAAGTATAACCAGGTAATAAGTCAAGGTATATTCTATATGTGACTGACCCAATTGGTAAAATACCAGAATATCCATTAGATAAAGTATCATTTTCTGTTGAAATATAATATTTTTCAACTATTACTTTTTCTAAACCATTTTGAGCTATTCCATTATAAACATTTAAACAAAGAAAGAATAGGCAAATGATATTTTTCATAATCCGTTAAATAAAACTTAAATACATTGCAATGTTAAACAATACAAGTAATTAGTAAATCAATGGATCATTATTCTTGAATTAAGTAAATGTGACCTTACTTAACATTATTCTACTATAGATTTCATGTTAAGTATTTTTTTTAGTTAGTTTTCTGATTATTAGGTGTTTGTGTGTTAATTTTTTGTTAAGCGCAAAAAAAGGTGTCTTAGACTAAACTAAGACACCTTAAATAAATTTTATTAAATACTAAACTATTACCTCAACAATTAAAGAATCATCTGTTTTAGTGACTTTAGTTAAACCTAATTGAGACAATGATTTGATTCCTTTATCCCATTGCTTATTTGAAAGCGCAGATTTTTCTTTCAAATCTTCTAAACTCATCGTTTTAAATTGTGAAAGAATATCGAATATTACTTTTTCATTCTCTTCTAATTCAACTGCTTTCTTTTCACTAAATTTCTCTGGTCTCATTTGAGGGAAGAACAATACTTCTTGAATTGAAGAATTATTCGTTAGTAACATTACTAAACGATCAATTCCTATTCCCATTCCTGACGTTGGAGGCATACCGAATTCCAATGCTCTTAAGAAATCTTGATCGATAAACATAGCTTCGTCATCTCCTTTTTCTGATAAACGCATCTGTTCTTCGAAACGTTCTCTTTGATCAATTGGATCATTTAATTCAGAATAAGCATTTGCTATTTCTTTACCATTTACCATTAACTCAAAACGCTCTGTTAATTCTGGATTTTCTCTGTGACGTTTACATAACGGAGACATTTCTATTGGATAGTCAGTAATAAATGTTGGTTGGATATAGTTTCCTTCACATTTTTCACCGAAAATTTCATCGATTAATTTTCCTTTCCCCATTGTTGCATCTGTCTCAATTCCCATTGATTTACAAGCA
>CALPVI020000052.1 GCA_943326975.2 Actinomyces viscosus
GTTCTTAAGCAGTTTCCTTTACTTAATAACCAAGGATGTAATTTACCTAATGAGCTTGATGAAATTTTTGAATCTTTATGATTTTTAATATACGCTTTTATTTCTTCTTTAAATATTGGAGTTGTTCTTAAACTTGTTTCATTTATTGGTCCAGCTAAAATTCCTAAATCAATTTCTTTTTTTTCGATAGCGATTAATAAATCTTCTGTTTTCAATTCTTTTATTACTACTTGAGAATTTATTAATTCTTCTTTCCAATTTTTAAACATATCAGAAACCAAGTAAGCGGAAATGGTCGGTATAATTCCAATTCTAATTTTTTCTGTATAAAGTCCTTTCATTGATTTAGTTAGGTGTTCAATTTTAGAAACATCATTGGTGATTTCACGGATGATAGGAATAAATTCCATTCCAAAATTTGTCAATGATAGTGGATTTGTAGATCTGTCAAAAATTTGAAAGCCAAGATCATCTTCTGCCTTTTTTAGTTGCATCGATAATGTTGGTTGGGTAACAAAACATTGCTCACTAGCACGCTGAAAATGACGAGTATCATTTAAAGCCAATATGTAATTCATCTGTTGAATTGTAATCATAAATATTATCTATTGAAATATAAATATAATCAATAAAAACAATAAGTTTAAAATTTACATCTTTGTATATAAATTTTTATAATGGAAAATTCAAACAACTTTTCAGTTATTTATTCATTCAAAATTGATTCTGAATTTGAACTTGAGTTTATTGAAAGTTGGAAAGAGTTGACTAATTTGATTTATAAGTTTGAAGGTAGTTTCGGTTCTAGATTGCAAAAAGTAGATTCAAATTTATTTTTAGGTTATGCACTTTGGCCAAATAAAAAAACATTTGATCAAGCTTCCGATAATGAAAATATTGAAATAGAATTATTAAAAGAAAAACAAAAAAAGTATGTTGTAGAAATAAAAAGAGTTTTTGAATCTGAAATAATTTCAGATTTGATAACGAACAGTTCTTACAATGATAATTTATATAATGAAAACAAATAAAATGTTTAATGTTTAGCTTAATAATTATTTAATGCTTTATGACTAAATTTGGAAAGTAAATTTTAATAAACAAATAAATAAAATAAAAATGGGAGTATTAGTAGGAAAAAAAGCACCGTCATTTAAAGCGGCTGCAGTAGTTAATGGAGGAGAAATTGTTAAAGATTTCTCATTGGATCAATTTGTAGGGAAAAATCCAGTTGTATTATTCTTTTACCCAAAAGATTTTACATTTGTTTGTCCTTCTGAGTTACATGCTTTTCAAGCTAAATTAGCTGAATTTGAAGCAAGAGGTGCTAAAGTTGTTGCAGCTTCAACAGATACTGAAGAGTCTCATTGGGGATGGTTACAAGTTCCTAAAAAACAAGGTGGAATTCAAGGTGTTACTTATCCAATAATCGCTGATACAGACAAAACTATTTCTGAAGCATATGGTGTTTTAGCTGGTGAGTATGAATACGATATGGAAGGTAAATTAACTGCTAACGGTCCGATGATTGCTTACAGAGGTTTATTCTTAATCGACAAAAATGGTGTTGTTATGCATCAATTAGTTAACAATTTCCCATTAGGTAGAAACGTTGATGAAGCATTAAGAATGGTTGATGCGTTACAGTTTTTCGAAGAAAATGGTGAAGTTTGTCCTGCTAACTGGACGAAAGGTGATGAAGGTATGAAAGCAAGTTTTGATGGAGTTGCTGATTATTTAGCTAAACACTAAAAATAGTTATACTTTAAAAATAAGGTTGTCAAATTTTGGCAACCTTATTTTTTTGAAAATACTTATAGTTTATTTGCTTTTTTTGCAAACGAAAGTGTAGATTATTTACTTTTAAATGTAAGCGAGAAATATTTTTTCTTTTTTACTGATGCAAATATAATTAAACAATCGGTTTAGTAAAACAATTTAGTAACTTTTCTGTTAAAAAAAATACAGTTAACCAGTATTTGTTTAAAAAATAAAGTTGTTATTCTGTAAATTCAAGATTTTTATCGTGTGTTTCTTCAATTGTCAAGGTTGAGTAAATACCAATAAAGAAGCAAATTATTCCTACAATTGATGCCGCTATAATAACTCCTAAAGTGGGTTTAAAAGAATTAAATCCAAACGTCATTATAATTACTGTACCTCTTACAATATTAGGAATAGTTGTAGTAGCAGTAGAACGAATATTTGTTCCGAATTGTTCAGCGCCTACTGTTACAAACATCGCCCAATATCCAGTACCTAATCCTAACCAAACACAATAAAAATAATAAGTGCTTACTGTTTTTGTTCCACCAAATAGTAAAAGAATTACTCCAATTAATGTAAATAGCATCATAAAAACGATTGCTTTTTTTCGTGAAGCAAGCCAATGACTTATGAATCCGCTTAAAAAGTCGCCAGCTGAAATACCTATATAAGCCCACATGATACTTTTTGAAGGATCTACTGGTTTTTCAATACCTAATGCTTTACCAAATTGGTCAGAAAAGAAAGCTAAAATACCAATGCAGAACCAGGTAGGTAAACCAATACCAATACATTTCATGTATTTGATAAATCGTTCCCAATTTGTGAAAAATGAAAAGAAATTTCCTTTTTGAATAGTTTTTGATTGATGAATGTCTTTATAAATTCCAGATTCTAACACACCAATTCTCAATAATAATAAACAAAGTCCTAGGCAGCCACCAATAATATATGCGATTGTCCAATCACCTGAAAGTTCGACAGTAAAATTTGCAACAACAGCTCCCAATAAACCAAAACCTGCTACTAAAGATGTTCCTATTGCCCTTAATTCTTTTGGTAATGACTCTGATACAAGTGTAATTCCCGCTCCAAGTTCACCTGCCAAACCAATTCCTGCAATAAAGCGCAAACCGGCATAAGCAAAAGTTTTATCCATGAAATTAATCGATGGTAAAAATCCACAAGCAATATTTGCTAAAGAGTAAATTAAGATAGAGCCAAATAAAACGGATAATCTCCCTTTTTTATCTCCCAAGACCCCCCATAAAATTCCCCCAAGTAATAAACCAAACATTTGCCAGTTGTTTATTAAACTTCCTGCAACATCAGATTTTAAGCCTAAACTTTGTAAACTTGGTATTCGAACAATCCCAAATAATAATAAATCATAAATATCCACAAAGTAGCCTAATGCAGCTACGATAACAGGTAAACTTAATAAGTGTTTAAATTTTTCTTGCGTTGTAAATGTTTTCATATTGACGAAGATAATGAAATTTAAAAAATCAAATTAACTTTATAAAAGGTTAATAATACGATATACAAATCACTATATTCGCATTTATGGAAGTACAAGAAATTTTCATGCAAAGATGCATTGATTTAGCTAAACAAGGGATAGGGAAAGTAGCTCCAAATCCAATGGTAGGTGCTGTAATAGTTTTAAATGGAAAAATTCTTGGAGAGGGCTATCACCAATTCTATGGTGGAAATCATGCAGAAGTAAATGCAGTAAACAATGTACAAGATAAATCATTGTTAAGAGATGCAACTATTTATGTTTCACTTGAACCTTGTGCACATTTTGGAAAAACTCCCCCTTGTGTTAATTTGATCATAGAACATCAATTCAGAAGAGTAGTAATAGGATGTACTGATTCCTTTTCGGAAGTGAGTGGAAAAGGGATTGAAAGATTAAAACGTGCTGGAATTGAAGTTCAACTTGGTGTTTTAGAAAAAGAATGCAGAGAGTTGAATAAAAGATTCTTTACATTTCATGAAAAAAAACGTCCTTATATTATTTTGAAATGGGCTCAATCAAAAGATGGTTTTATAGATAAAAAAAGAGATGAAGATGATACAGGTGTTAATTGGATCAGTTCTCCAGAAACACAAGTTTTAGTTCATAAATGGAGATCTGAGGAGCAATCTATTTTAGTGGGTAGAAAAACTGTTCAAAATGATAATCCTAGTTTAACAGTTCGAGAAGTAACAGGTAGAAATCCACTTAGGATTTTAATAGATAGCCAACTAAAAACAAATTTAGATTCTAATATTTTTGGAGATGCTGCTCCAACTATAATTTTGAATAAGATTAAATCAGAAGTGAGTGGAAATATAGAGTGGATAAAATTATCAGAACTAGATACTGCTTCTATATTAAATGTTTTAGTTGAAAAAGAAATTCAGTCTGTTTTTATAGAGGGGGGTAGTAAGACCTTACAACATTTTATTATTGACAATTGTTTCGATGAAGCAAGAGTAATTGTTGGAGATACATTTTTTAAAGAGGGGCTTAAGGCTCCAAGAATACCTTTGATTCCATCAGAATCATTTAGGTTTTCAAAAGATGAAATTTATATTTACAAAAAATAATTAGACGGTTATGAAACTATATCCATTGAATACAGGTAATTTCAAATTAGATGGGGGAGCCATGTTTGGAGTTGTGCCAAAATCTATTTGGCAAAAAACAAATCCAGCAGATGAAAACAATATGTGCGATTGGTCGATGCGAAGTTTGTTAATAGAAGATGGAGATAGGTTAATACTCATTGATACAGGAATTGGTGACAAACAATCGGAAAAGTTTTTTTCACATTATCATTTAAATGGTAATGATAGTTTAAATGGTAATTTAAATAAATTAGGATTTTCTGTTGATGAGGTTACAGATGTATTTTTGACGCATTTACATTTTGATCATTGTGGAGGTGCAGTAAAATGGAACAAAGCGGGGAATGGTTTTGAAACTGTTTTTAAAAATGCAAATTATTGGAGTACTGAGAATCATTGGAAATGGGCTACTGAACCAAACCCTAGAGAAAAAGCATCTTTTATCTCAGAAAATATAAAACCAATTCAAGAAAGTGGACAATTAAAATTTGTAGATAGAAAAGAAGATTTTACCAAAAATATATTTAACAATTTTGATGTTTTATTTGTAGACGGACATACTGAGAGTATGATGATTCCTCACATTCACTATAAAGGCAAAACAATTGTATTTATGGCTGATTTATTACCAAGCACTGGACATATTCCTCTACCTTATGTTATGGGTTATGATACCAGACCCTTGTTGACGATGACAGAAAAGGAAAAGTTTTTAAATAATGCTATTGCAAATGATTTTGTACTTTTTATGGAGCACGATAGTAAGAATGAATGTTGTACGCTTCAATCCACAGAAAAAGGTATTAGATTAAATGAAACTTTTCAGTTTTCGGAGTTATTTTAATGTTTTTTTGTACTTTCATTTTTTTAATTTTTTAAAACGAATATGGATAAATATTTATTATTGCTTTTAAAGGAAGTAAGTACTATTATTATACCTGATTTGGGAGCGTTAACTATTACGAATCAAGTAACAGGAGAAATAATGTTTATGCCATATTTAAAATATGATGATGGTAAATTAGCATTATATATTTCTGAAAAAGAGGGGTTTGAATTAAATGATGCAAAAAATTTAATTTCAAAATATGTTAGGGATGTTCAAGCAGTATTAGCAAGAGGCGAATCATATGATATGTTTCAATTCGGATCATTTTATAAAGATAATGCTGGAAATGTATCATTTAGAAATTGGGACGGTTCTTTGCCTTCTGAAGTGAAAGTAGAAACCTTAAATGATGCTGAGACTCAAGTTGAAGAAGTCAAAAATGAAGAACCTGAGCAAATTAAAGTTGAACAAATCACGGCAGATCAAGTTCATTCAGATAAAATAGAAGTTTCTACAAGTAATTACAATAATGAAATTTCTGGAATTAAGATTAATGATCAAAAAGATATCGAAATAGTTATAGGAGCTAATCATAAATTAGCTGTAAGGGCAAATGGTAAAATTGAAGTTTTAAAAGATAATATTCAAGTTGAGAATTTAAATAATTTTTCAGAATTAAAGGTAAATAATTCAAAATCAATTGAAAAAGAAATTAAGATTTTAGAAGAAGTAAAAGAAGAAGTAAAAGAAGAAGTAAAAGAAGAAGTAAAAGTTGAGATTAGTCAATCAATTTCTCAACCTACTGTTTCTGTTCCTAAGCCGGAATTAACCGCTGAGGAGATAGAGGCAAAAAGGATAAAAAATGCTGCAAAAGAAGCAGATAGAGAAAGAAGACTTGCTGAACGAATGGAAAAGTTAGCAATGAAAGGTCTTCCACAAGAAGAGGTTTTAACCACAAATGATAAAACATCTACTGAAGAGTCAAAAAAAGAAGCACCAAAAAAAGAAGAGGTTAAGAGTAAAAAAGCAAAAGAAGAAACGGTAAGTGAAACTAAGCGAACATTTGTAGTTCAAAAGACAGCAAACCAAAAGTCATCTATCATTTTGGCATCTATCATTTTAGGTGTCGGTGTTTTAGGCGGACTTTTCTTTATTTTATTTAATGGAAGTGACCTTGCTTCTGTGCCAGTTTCATCAGAACCGAAAGAACTAGCGGCTAACAACAAAAATATAAGTGAAGATGAGGTGAATTCAATTGATGTTGAAGAAAATGCGACAACTGAAGTTGTCGAAACTACAGATGAAACAATAATTGAAGAACCGAAAAAAGAGATTGTAGCTGAAGAAAAAAAAGTGACTAAACCAATTGAAGAGAAATCAAAAACTACAATACCTCAGCCTGTTCCCGAACCAATTAAATCTACTTCAAGTATTTCAAATGGGAAATACCATGTAATAGGAGGTTCATTTTCAGTAGAATCTAATGCGAATAAATTTGTAAGTCAAATGATTTCAAAAGGTTTTGATGCTAAGTTATTAGGGAAAATTAATCAAATGTATATTGTTAGTGTAGGAAATTATGCGACTCAAAGACAAGCACTTTCTGATAGAAAAGTAAAACATTTGAAAGGTTGGATTTACAGAGAAAATTAGACACTATCACGAAAAGTGTATAAATAGAAAAAAGCTAGTTAATACTAGCTTTTTTTGGAAAATTAAATTCTTTTTGCTAATTCAACTAAACGATTTGAATAGCCAGCTTCATTATCATACCATCCAACAATCTTAATCATATTCCCTACAACTGCAGTGAGTTCTGAATCATATATACTGCTATTCGGATTTCCAACAATATCAATTGACACTAAAGGTTCATCTGTGTAAGCTAAAATTCCTTTTAAATAAGTTTCGGATGCTTTTTTCATTGCAGCATTTATTTCTTCAGCACTTGGTGCTTTTTTCACTACTAATGTTAAATCAGTAAGTGAGCCATCAGGTACTGGAACACGCATTCCACCCCCACCAACTTTACCTTCTAATTCTGGAAAAATGCGAGTAATTGCTTTTGCTGCTCCAGTTGTTGTAGGTACAATTGAAAGATTGGCAGCTCTTGCTCTTCTAAGGTCAGAGTGCGGTGAATCATGTAAACGTTGATCTGAAGTGTAGCTGTGAACAGTATTAATAAATGCACTTTCAATTTCACATAATTCTAACATTACTTTTATAAGTGGCGCTGCTGAATTTGTAGTACAAGAAGCATTTGAAATAATCACATCATCTTCGGTTAATAGATTGTCATTAACTCCTAAAACAACTGTTTTTACATCTTCTGTTTTTGAAGGTGCTGAAATAATTACTTTCTTAGCTCCTCCTTTCAAATGCTTACCTGCCTCTTCATTAGTTAGAAATAAACCTGTTGATTCTAAAACAATTTCAACATTGTAGCTGCCCCAAGGAATTTGTTCAGGATTTTTTTCTTTTATAAATATAATTTCTTTACCATTTTCAAAAATGATTTTATTATCAAAAATAGAAAAGGATAATGGTAGCTTACCATGTATACTATCATATTTTAATAAATGTGCCAATGTTTTTATATCGGCTAAATCATTTACAACGGCTATATTTATATCGTTTTGACTTAAAGCTAAACGTGTGAAATATCTTCCAATTCGTCCAAATCCATTGATACCTATTTGTTTCATCGCTAGTCGTATTATTGTATTCTTTTATATACTAAAGGTAAAAAAAGATTTCAGATATGAAAACAAAAAAATGAATTCAAGTATAATTTATTAAAAAAAAACGCTCCAATAAATTGAAGCGTTTAAATTTTTATAATTTCAGATTTTATTTTGTAGTAAATACTTGTATAAACCCTTCTTTTATTAATTCTTCATCTTGAATTGTTATTGCTTTAATAGCGTAAAAATAAGTGCCATTCTCAACCAATGTTCCATTACTTCTACCGTCCCATTTAAAATCGGGAATGTTGTAGGATGCAACTTCATTTCCCCATCGATTTAGGATGGTAATATTAAATGTTTTGAAAAAATCAAGCTCATTTGTTATTAATTCAAAAAATTCATTTTTACCATCTCCATTTGGAGAAAATGTATTTGGTACATCAATATCACAAAGTTTCAAAGCAATATAGGATGAATCAGAAAAAGTGTTACAATCATTGGTTACAGTTACTTTGTATAATCCTTGTTCATTCACTGTAATTGTATTTGAGGTTGAACCGGTATTCCATATAATAGAATTGATAAATTCTGGATGATAGATATTTGTAACTATTTCTTTATCAAAGCCCTTACATAATTTATAATCTAAAACATCTACCCAAGCATTTGGCGAATATTTTATAATTAATGTATCGGCATCTTGACAAGTTGGTTCTGTAAATATCAGGGTATAATTTCCAAAATTAGTAAATTTCATACCTGTATTAAGAGAATCTTTTGCTCTATAAATTACCGAACCAGGACAATTTTTACAACTCCAATTACCTTTTAATATTCCTGTATTACCACTCATCTCAAGTGTATCAGCATTTTCACATACTAAAGAAGTACTTTCATTTATTTGAATTTGCGGTTGAGAAGTGATAGTGAAATTAGTATCGGAAAAACAATTGTACTTATTCACTAAATGTGCTGAATAAACACCTGCTTGTAAAAATGGTTGCATGAATTTATTTCCAATAATTGTTGAGCCTTGTTTCCAAGTAATTGAATTCATATTCAAAGAATCTTTGA
>CALPVI020000053.1 GCA_943326975.2 Actinomyces viscosus
AATTGTATGTTTTCAATTTCAGAATAAGGCAATTTCAATCTGATTGTAAGCATATTTATTTCAAAATCATCCTCTAAAAAAAGAATATATTTTTCACTTGTTAATGTTAAATAGATTAGAAAAAACAATAAAAGTGAACCCCCTAAAACCCCAATAAAGGTAAATGTATAAATGTAAGAGAAAAAAAATAAACCTAATAAAGAAACAAGTATTATCAACTTAACTTTTTGCCAAAATGAAAAACTAAAGACCTTTATTTCAGAAAACATATATGTATATAAATTTAGAATTAAATCTACTAATTAATCTTTAAAATGGAAGAAAAGAAAGTAATTTCAAGCAAATCATCGAGTAGATTGCATAAAATCCATAAATTAATCTTAACTTTGTATTGCTTATGTTCGCTTCCAGTTCATAAGCTTTAAACCTTGTTTTTCTTCGGAAATTCAAGGTTTTTTTTATCACAAAAAAGTTGAACCTAAATCGATTCAACTTTTTTAAATATTTACACTTTTCCTTTTAAAATTTCGTCTACTACGGATGGATCTAAGAGTGTAGTAGTATCACCTAAATTAGAAGCTTCTCCTTCTGCAATTTTACGTAAAATTCTTCGCATGATTTTACCACTTCTTGTTTTCGGTAAACCAGAAACAAATTGAATTTTATCCGGTTTTGCTATTGCTCCTATGATGCGAGTTACAGTTTGTAATATGTCTTGTTTAGAAAGTTCTGCACTTTGGTGGTGTATACCATCTACAATTACATAAGCATAAATCCCTTGTCCTTTAACATCATGCGGGTAACCAACTACGGCACTTTCAATGACACCAGCATGCATATTGATTGCATTTTCTACTTCTGCTGTACCAATTCGGTGTCCGCTGACATTTAACACATCGTCTACCCTACCAGTAATTCGGTACATTCCATCCTCATCACGCAAACAGCCATCACCTGTAAAATACTTGTTTTCATAGGTTGAAAAATACGTTTGTTTACATCTTTCGTGATCTCCATAAGTTGTACGAATAATAGATGGCCAAGGAAATTTAACACACAAGTTACCAGAAACGCCATTTCCTTCAATTTCAACTCCATTTTCGTCCATTAAGCATAATTGAACTCCTGGCATTGGTAAGGTTGCAAAGGTTGGTTTCGATGGCGTAACATTTGCCATGTTTGAAATCATCGTACCACCGGTTTCCGTTTGCCACCATGTATCTACAATTGGACATTTTTCTTTGCCAATGTTTTTATAATACCATTGCCATGCTTCTTCATTGATCGGTTCACCTACTGTACCTAACACATCTAGTGAACTTAAATCTTTGCCTTCGATGTATTCCAAACCAAATGCCATTAAACTTCTGATTGCAGTTGGTGCAGTATACAGAATATTTACTTTAAACTTTTCTATTATTTCCCAAAAACGTCCAGCATCGGGATAAGTTGGAATCCCTTCAAACATTAACGAGGTTGCACCTGCACTGAGTGGTCCATAAACAATATAACTATGCCCTGTAATCCAGCCGATATCTGCCGTGCAAAAATGAACTTGACCTGGTTTGTATTGAAAAACATTTACAAAAGTATAATTTGTCCAAACCATGTAACCTGCAGTTGTATGTACTACTCCTTTCGGTTTTCCAGTTGAACCTGACGTATATAAAATAAACAAAGGATCTTCAGCTTCCATCGGTTCAGGTGCGCAAAAAGGATTTCCTTGCGTTTCTACTTTTTTAATTTCGTCTTCCCACCAAAGATCACGACCTTTGATCATGCTTACAGGGATTCTAGTTCGAGTATGAACAATTACTTTTTTCACCGTATGATTGGTTATCAAAGCATCGTCGATTACACTTTTTAATGGTATGTCTTTAGCTCCCCTAAAAGCACCGTCTGCCGTAACAATGTATTCAGCCTGTGCATCTTCTAAACGATCTGCAATTGCTTGAGCTGAAAAACCACCAAAAATAATTGAATGAATCGCACCAATTCTTGCACAAGCTAGTGTTGCTATGGCTAATTCAGGTATCATTCCCATATAAATACAGACTCTATCTCCTTTTTGAACACCATTATTTTTCAACACATTAGCAAATTGCATTACTTTAAAATGCAATTCTTTGTATGTTAAAACTCTGTGATGCTCTTCAGGATTATTCGATTCCCAAATTATAGCAGGTGTATTTGCATCGTGCTCTAAATGCCTATCTAAACAGTTTTCTGTTATGTTTAATTTCCCTCCTGCAAACCATTTAATATTTGGTTCAACAAAATTCCAATCTAATACTTTATCCCATTTTTTTTGCCAAGTAAAATTTTCAGCTATTTCACCCCAAAATCCTTCCGGATCTCCAATACTTTTTTGGTAAGCAAGATGATACTCTTCAATCGTTTTTATTTGGTATGGATAACTCATAGTCATGAAATTTAAGATAACAATGCTAATGTAATAGAAATTCAGATTTTTACGTGTTTCTTTTTTGTTAAACCTTAAAAATCCTATTCTACAAAGCAATCTAAGATACTAAAAGTTATGAGTAAGAGGAGAAAGATTCGACTTACAAAAAGGATATCGGTTTTAAAATCATTACATTTGTTTGGTATAAAAAAGTAATACAATGGCACTAATAAAAGAATGTAGAGGATTTCAACCAAGCTTTGGTTCTGATTGTTATTTGGCTGAAAACGCAACAGTTGTTGGAGATGTAATTATGGGCGACCAATGTTCAGTTTGGTTCAACACAGTCGTAAGAGGTGATGTAAATTCAATTCGTATCGGAAATAAAGTGAACATTCAAGATGGCGCGGTCTTACATTGTACCTATGAAAAAACGAAAGTAACTTTAGGAAATAATGTTTCTATCGGTCACAATGCTTTAGTTCATGGCTGTACAGTGGAAGACAATGTTTTAATCGGAATGGGAGCAATTGTTATGGATAATTGTTACATCGAATCGAATTGTATTATTGCCGCTGGTGCAGTATTATTAGAAGGAACACGCGTAGAAAGTGGTTCTGTATATGCTGGTATTCCGGCTAAAAAAGTTAAAACGCTTACTCCTGAATTATTTGAAGGAGAAGTTCAGCGCATCGCAAATAATTATGTGATGTATTCAAGTTGGTTTAAATAGGTTTTGACTTCAACTTCGCTCAGACTAAAGATTTGAGATTAATAAAAATAAGATTATGCAAGACATTCAAACGAAAGTAGATATTGAGTTATTCGTCAACACTTTTTACGGTAAAGTATTGAAAAATCAATTATTAGCGCCCTTTTTTCAGCGTTTGGATTTTGAAAAGCATCTACCAAAAATGGTTTACTTTTGGTCATTTGTGCTTTTAGATGAACCTGGTTATACTACCAGCGTAACAGACAAACACATGAATATGCCCTTGAAAAAAGAACATTTTGATGTTTGGTTAGCGTTATTCAATGCAACATTAGATGAATTATTTAAGGGTGAAAAAGTGGAATTAGCAAAACAACGTGCCGCTGTAATTGGTTGGACGATTGGAAATAAATTGGAGTCAAGAAGTAATTAGTAACAAAATTTTCACTTTGAATTTTAATGTCTATCAAAAAAATTATTTTACATTTCAGTCAAACTATTAACCTCTGACTATTGACTTTTTACTATATTCTATTGACTAAAATTTTTAACTTTGTACTATCATGGTAAAAATCAGAGATATTGAATTAGGAGAGTTTCCACTTTTATTGGCTCCAATGGAAGATGTTAGCGATCCGCCGTTTCGTGCTTTATGTAAAAAACATGGGGCAGATTTGATGTACACAGAGTTTATTTCTTCTGAAGGTTTAATTAGAGATGCAGCAAAAAGTGTTCAGAAATTGGATATCTATGAATATGAACGTCCTGTAGGAATTCAAATCTTTGGATACGATATTGAGAGTATGAAAGAATCTGCTCGAATAATAGAACGAACAAATCCTGATATAATTGATATCAATTATGGTTGTCCAGTTAAAAAAGTTACCTGCAAAGGAGCTGGAGCTGGAATGTTACAAGATATTCCGAAGTTAATTAAAATGACAGAGGAAATCATTAAAGTGACTAATTTACCCGTTACTGTAAAAACACGTTTAGGTTGGGACGATAAAACAAAATTCGTAGTTGATACTGCAGAAAGATTACAAGATGTAGGTGTTGAGGCGATTTCAATTCATGGAAGAACCAGACAGCAATTGTATAAAGGAGACGCTGATTGGACCTTAATCGGGGAGGTGAAAAATAATTCAAGAATGAATATTCCTATTTTTGGTAATGGTGATATTGACACACCTGAAAAAGCATTAGAATACCGAAATAAATATGGAGTAGATGGCATCATGATTGGTCGTGCAAGTATTGGTTACCCTTGGATTTTCAATGAAGTGAAACATTTCATGAATACCGGTGAATATTTAGCAAAACCTGGTATTAAAGAACGAGTTCAAATTACTAGAGATCATTTATTAATGAGCGTAGAATGGAAAGGCCCTAAATTAGGTGTTGCTGAAATGAAACGTCATTATACGAATTATTTCAAAGGAATTGCTCATTTCAAAGAACACAAACAGAAATTAGTAACCACTTTTGACTTAAATGAAATTCTAGATACGCTAAAATATGTTGAAGAAAATGCTGATTCTTTTGAGTTAGTCTAAAATATAAAAATGAAGCTGTCAGAAAAGGGCAGCTTTTATTTTATGAACCATATAGGTAAGCTATTAAAACATTATTGTGTTTCTCTTTTGTTTATTCTTTAATTAATAAGAAATAAAGTCCATAAAATTAGTTCGATCTACAATTTGAAATTCAGCTGTTGGATAACCTATTTTCCATTGTGAGGGTATTTTTGCTTTTGATTTTTTATTCCATTTAAACTCAAATGCATGAAATTGTCCATCGCATTCTTCTATCCAATCAATTTCTTGCTTTCCGTGAGTTCTCCAAAAATAATTTACCCCATATCCTTTTGAATATTCTTGTAACTTAATACGCTCTGCAATTAGGTAGTTTTCCCATAATTTACCTTGATCATCTCTCAAATCAATCGCGTTAAAATTTGAAATGATTGCATTTCTGATTCCATTATCGTAAAAATACCACTTACTTTTTTTCGTAATCTCATTATCTAAATTTCTACTCAATCCAGATACTTTGTGTATTATAAAAACCTTCGAAAGTAAATCTAAATATTTATCGACTGTATTTTTACTAATACCTAATTCATTACCTATGCTTTCAATTGAAACCTCACTTCCAACTCTGTAAGCAATAATGCGCAAAAGAGAAACTATTTTTTCTCTTTTTTGAATTCCTTCATACGCTAATATATCTTTCAATAAATAAGAATTTATTTGCTCTTTCAAATAGTTTATTTTCTCATTATTTGTCTTCAAAAACTCTAATTCAGGATACGATCCAAAAATCAATCTATTTTCCAAGTTTTGAATAGTCTGTAAATAATTTTCTTTCGAAGATAATTCAACTTGTGAAAATGGATATAAATGAAAAGTCATTTTACGACCAACTAATGGTTCTCCTACGCTGTTATTAATATCTAAAACAGATGAGCCTGTAACCAAGATTTTTAAATCTTTAATAGTATCGACCATCAATTTCAATTTCATTCCAATATTCGGTATTTCTTGTGCTTCATCGATGATTAAAAACCTTATTTTACCTAATAACCTTTCATAATTGGTAGTGCTTTTTACCTCCAATAAATTCAAAGTATCTTGATCATCACCATTCAAAAGCAAATAAGGCTCACCCAAGTTCTCGATAATTCGATTTAATAATTGAGTTTTACCAACTCTTCGAGATCCCAACAATACAACAACCTTATTTGGTCTTAAATAATTCATTATCATTGGCTCTACCGATCGAGTTATATACTCTTCCATACTAAATTTTTAATAACAAATATACAAAAATAGATAACTAAACAAAAATAGTGACGGAATTTATATTATTTCCGTCAGTTTATTGACGGAATTTATATTATTTCCGTCAGTTTATTGACGGAATTTATATTATTTCCGTCAGTTTAAAAAAAATAGACATAAAAAAATCCGAATTTTACTTCGGATTTTTTATATAAAATATGATTGATTAATCATTTAATTTCAAAATAGCCATAAACGCATCTTGAGGAATTTCTACACGTCCAACTTGGCGCATTCTTTTCTTTCCTTCTTTTTGTTTTTCTAACAATTTACGTTTACGAGAAATATCACCACCGTAACATTTTGCTGTAACGTCTTTACGTAAAGCTTTTATCGTTTCACGCGCAATAACTTTTGCTCCAATTGCAGCCTGAACAGGAATTTCGAATTGTTGTCTTGGAATCAATTCTTTCAATTTCAAGCATAATTTCTTTCCTAAATTAAATGCATTACTTCTATGTACCAATGCTGATAAAGCATCTACTTGTTCAGCATTTAATAATAAATCCATTTTCACCAAATCAGATTCTTTGTATCCAATTGGGTGATAATCAAAAGAAGCATACCCTCTTGAAACAGATTTCAAACGATCGTAGAAATCAAAAACAATCTCAGCCAAAGGCATTTCGAAAGTTAGCTCAACACGATCTTGCGTTAAATATACTTGATTTCTTAATTCACCACGTTTCTCAATACATAAAGTCATAATTGCCCCTACATACTCAGACTTTGTAATTACTTGTGCTTTGATATATGGCTCTTCGATATGATCCATACCTGAAGGATCTGGTAATTCAGAAGGATTGTTTACAATCAATCTATCTTCTGGATTTTTCTTCATATAAGCATAGTAGGAAACGTTAGGTACAGTAGTAATTACTGTCATATTGAACTCGCGTTCTAAACGTTCTTGAATAATTTCCATGTGTAACATTCCCAAGAATCCACAACGGAAACCAAAACCTAATGCAGCAGAAGACTCAGGCTCAAATACTAATGAAGAATCATTCAACTGTAATTTCTCCATTGAGTATCTTAACTCTTCATAATCTTCTGTATCAACAGGATAAATACCTGCAAACACCATTGGTTTAACATCTTCGAAACCTTTAATAGATTCCAAACATGGATTATCAAATAAAGTAATCGTATCTCCTACTTTTACTTCGTTAGCTTGCTTAATTCCAGAAATGATATAACCTACATCTCCTGCTTTTATTTCATTTCTTGGGTGTAAAGAAGGGTTGATTTTTAAAATTCCAATTTCATCAGCATTGTAATCTCTTCCTGTATTGAAAAATTTAATTTTATCCCCTTTTTTCAAGACACCATTACGAACTCTGAAATATGCAATAATCCCTCTAAAAGGATTAAATACAGAATCAAAAATCATTGCTTGCAAAGGAGCGCTTTCGTCTCCTTTTGGAGCTGGTACTCTGTTGATTATTGCATCTAATATTTTATCTACACCCAAACCTGTTTTACCAGATGCAGGAATAATATCTTCCATTTTACAACCAATCAAATCAATAATTTGATCAGAAACCTCTTCAGGCATAGCACCTGGTAAGTCCATTTTATTTAAAATTGGAATTATCTCTAAATCATGTTCAATCGCCAAATATAAATTTGAAATTGTTTGTGCTTCAATTCCTTGAGATGCATCTACAATTAATAAAGCTCCTTCACATGCTGCAATTGAACGAGAAACTTCATAAGAAAAATCTACGTGTCCTGGAGTGTCAATTAAATTTAAAATATACTCTTGACCTTCATGTTTGTAATTCATTTGAATTGCGTGACTTTTAATTGTGATACCACGTTCACGCTCTAAGTCCATATCGTCCAAAGCTTGGTTTTGCATTTCTCTATCAGAAATAGTACCTGTTGTTTGTAATAAACGGTCAGCCAACGTACTCTTACCGTGGTCAATATGTGCAATTATACAGAAATTACGTATGTTCTTCATAAATATAAAAATCCAATTTATGCTAAAAAAAATAGCTTATACAAAATTAAAGCAAATTATCGAGATTATAGTCTTTTCAATGTGGATTCTTTAAGAATAGACGAGAGTTTAAATCAAAAATGGAAGAAACTAGCATTTCTCCCATTTTTCTTACCTAAACTACTACTACTTATGAAAAAACAATTTAAGAATCTTGTCTCTTTTTATTACAACGTTAATGATGACAAAAAATTACACTTAGAACTTTAATTAACATTTATTTACAAAAAATTAGTTCTGATTAAAGTCAATTAATTGCGCTTTAAAAATTTGATTGTATCTTAGTGCAACAAACTATGATTCATATGAAAATTTTAACTAAATCATTATTCATCACTCTTCTAACAATAGCGTTATTTGCTTGTGGAAAAAACGAAGGAAAAATACCTGGAATCCAATTTAAAACGGATGGAGGATATATATACGAAAGCACTGAAATAAATCCAAACACTTCCTTTCAAATAGGTTTAACTTGCTTTAAAACGCAAAAAGCGGCACTTACAAAATTTACTATCAGCAAAACAATTGATCAAAGTAGTTCAATTGAAATATTGAGTCAAACATTGAAGAGAAAAGACAAGGATACCTATTCTTATAATTTTATAGGAACAAGTGGTTCAGTAAGCGGACAAAAAGAAAAATACATCTTTACTATTACTGATAAATACGGATTAAAGAATGAAGTATATTTGACTTTGACAGTGAAATAAAACATTAAAATATAGGTAAAAAATAGGCTATCTTTCTGGATAGCCTATTTTTTTAATTCATCTTTTTAAAAGATTCAGAAAAGAAAACTTTATTTCTATTAACTTGTTCTTCTAAGGTATTTCTAAAAATCTCAATCTCTTCTTTAGCGATACAACTTGAAGCAAAAGAAAGTTGCAAATCATCTCTATAATCAAAAAATATTGACTCTTGTTGGTAACTTACCTCTCTCAAACCTGAAAAGTATAAAACCTTTACTTCTATATCAGCAATAACTAATGCCTGACCAGTAATTC
>CALPVI020000054.1 GCA_943326975.2 Actinomyces viscosus
AAAGAAAGTAGTAATTGCTAATGAATTTTTAGAAATTATTGCAATTTTATCTCCTTGGTTCATTGTAAAAGTCAAATCTTTAAACAATGTAACACCTTCATGCATTTTACTTAAATTCTCTACATGTAAAATTTGATTCCCTGCATCTCTTTCTTGGTGGAAAGTAATTCCAGGATAACGTCTACTTGATGGTTGAATTTCATCTAAATCCAATTTATCCAACATTTTTCTTCTACTAGTTGCTTGTTTCGATTTAGAAGCATTTGCAGAAAAACGAGAAATAAAGTCTTGTAACTCTTTCTTCTTCTCTTCCGCTTTTTTGTTTTTATCCGCTTTTTGACGAGAAGCTAATTGAGAAGATTGATACCAGAAAGTATAATTTCCTGTGAATAAATTAATTTTAGAGTAATCAATATCGCAAACATGTGTACAAACTGTATCTAAGAAGTGACGGTCATGCGACACAACAATTACTGTATTTTTAAAATCTAATAAGAAATCTTCCAACCAAGTGATCGTTTTTAAATCTAAATCGTTGGTAGGCTCATCTAAAATCAATACATCAGGATTTCCAAATAATGCTTGTGCTAACAAAACACGTACTTTCATTGAGTTAGTCAATTCTTCCATTAACGAATAATGAAGAGACTCCTCAATACCTAAGTTACTTAATAATGAAGCTGCGTCAGTTTCAGCATTCCAACCCTCTAAGTCTGCAAATTCACCTTCTAATTCCGAAGCTCTCATTCCATCTTCATCTGTAAAATCCGCTTTTGCATACAAAGCATCTTTTTCAGTCATTATTTCAAACAAACGTTTATGTCCCATGATAACAGTTTGTAAAACTGGTAAATGGTCAAACTCAAAGTGATTTTGTTTCAACACGGCCATACGTTTTCCTGGCTCTAACTCTACTCTACCCTTTGTCGGATCTTGATCTCCTGTAAGAATTTTTAAGAAAGTTGATTTTCCTGCTCCATTTGCACCGATTACACCGTAACAGTTACCTTGAACAAATTTTAAATTAACTTCATCAAAAAGTGTTCTTTTTCCAAACTGAAGTGAAAGATTGTTTACTGATATCATTTTATTGCTTGAATTTTGCGCAAAGATACGGTATTATTTTGTTAGTCACAAGTTGATTATAGGAAACAAATCAAACTCAAATAGTTACTTACAAACAAGCAACTAGAATTCGGCATTCATTTAATTTTTATTAGTGAATTATTCAATAATTGATGTTAAGAAATTTTCATCGCTTTCTAGAATATCTCTTAAAAAATGTCGTCTTTTGTTAAAAACGCAGCAATGTCTCAGATACAATTAGAATACTTCCCCTTTCGACTTAATTTCAAGTATCCGTTTAGACTTTCACATACAGAAAGAACAGGAACAGATAATGTCTATGTTTTACTAAAATTAAATGGTGAAATAGGTTGGGGAGAATGCGTATTCATTCCTTATTACGCAGAAACAATTGAGACATTTAAACAACTAATTACTCAAATTCAATTACCCGAAAACTTAAATGAAATAGACCGTTTTATTTCAACGTTGAGATCTACTCATTCAAATAAAAATTTTTGTATTGCTGCAATAGATATTGCATTACATAATCTTCGATCTAAGATTACTCAACAAAGCATAACGGATTTCTACAAAATAAATGCGGAGCCAAAAGAAACATCATTTACACTCGGCATTTCTGATGACAATGAAATGGAAATCAAAATAGCTGACAACCCTGGAATGAGTTATTATAAGCTAAAGGTAAATCAAGCTGAAGTAAACCGCATCATTGAAACCTTCGAACGTTTTTCTAACAAACCTTTTACTATAGATGCCAATCAAGGATTTACTGATAGAAATGAAGCATTGAAATTGAGTTATCAATTAGCTGACAAAGGCGTTTGGTATATGGAACAACCATTTCATAAAGATGATTTAGAAAGTCATGCTTGGTTAAAAGCTAGAAGTCCAATACCAATAATTGCAGATGAATCTTTTCAATCCTATGAAGATTTAGAAAAGATAGTAAAATACTTTGATGGCGTGAATGTTAAAGTAATGAAATGTGGTGGAATTTCAGAAGGAGTTCGCTGTTTAAATCGCTCTCATGAAATGGAGTTAAAAACAATCATCGGTTGTATGAGTGAATCAAGTGTAGCGATTGACGCATCTTTACAAATAGCATCTCTTTCAGATTGGATAGATTTAGATGGAAATCAACTCATTACAAATGACCTATTTGGAAAAAACTATCAAGGATTGGAAAAAACAATTTCAATACTTAAACAAAAATAAAGAAGCTCTCCAAAAAGATATTTTACAGTTTAAACTATTCTGATTATAATACTGAATAATTTTTTAGTGATTGAGGTTGAGATTGAGGTTGAGATTAAGATTGAGGCTGAGATTGAGATTGAGATTAAGATTGAGGCTGAGGATAAGGTAAATAATTGAATTAAAGCATTTTAAAAATGAAAATGAAAACTTAATTATTTTAATAATTCCTTATCGCTTGTCCCAAATTTATCGTAAAGGTTTATAAAAAAACAAAGGGTGTCCTGTTAAGACACCCTCTCTATGAAATTTATAAATTCTATTTCAACCAATGCAAATTTCGTGAGTACATCAACACAAAAATTGTTGAAATCACTAATTCATAGATAATTACTAAAAGTGGGATATTAGAAGGTGAAGTAATCAAATACAATTGAGCAACTTCTAATAAACAGTAAATTATATATAAATGAAATCCAATTTTTTTCCCGTTCCACATTTGAAAAGCAGCATAAGCTCCAATTATTGTCCAAATTATTTTGGCAAGCATTGCTGTATAAAAATGTACGTTCATATCGTGAACCATTAATTGGACTTGATGCATCATATGCACCATCATATCTGCTCCGATTTGTTGTAATTGAGAGATTTGTTGCGCATATTCTACTTGTTGTTTTTCCATTTGCCCGTCAGTTAACGGACCTTGTAACAATCCAAATAGCGCAAACAATAAATTTAAACCAGTATATACAAATGTCAAAATACAAAGTACTTTTAAATATTGTGGTCTATTATTTTCGATTGGTTGTAATTCTTCTTTAGAGTTTGTGTCGTTGTAAATTTCCATAATTTTAATTAATTGATTTAGCTATTCCTAACAATTGATCTGGTTCGTGAAAACCAAGTATTGATTTTTTTAATTTTCCTTTCCCATCAATAAACAACATCGTTGGATAGGCCTGAACTTTGTACATTTTTTCGATTTCTGGTCCATCCAAATCATTTTCTACATCAATCTTTAGGTTAATGAATTTTTGATTAAACAATTTTGCTACTGCATCATCTTTAAATGTAGTTGCAGCCATCTTTTTACAAGGACCACACCAAGAAGTATATGCATCAATAAAAATTATTTTTCCTGATTTAACAGCTTGCTTTTTTGCATCCTCCAAAGAGATGTGTTTAAAAACTATTCCCGTAACATCTTCTTGTTTTGATTTGCTTACCGATTTAGTAGTAAATGACATTACAATCATCAGTAAAGTAAATAGACCTAGTACTTTTTTCATTCTAATTTCATTTTTGAAAGTTAAAAGTAATGATATTATTGAAAGAACTCAGTAGTCAGTTTACAATATTTATATTAAAGTTCTTACATTTAACAAAATTATAGATCAAAAGCGATTTAAAATCAATGTATATTCATTACATAAATGCGAGTGAAACAATTCAGAAAGAAGTGACTGACTTTATCACTGAATGGAATAATTCGTCTGATTTTATTACCACAAAGACATCTGGTTCTACTGGAAAACCAAAAGAAATTAAGATTCCCAAGAAAAAGATGCAATTGTCAGCCCAAATGACCGGTAAATTTCTTCAACTTTCGGCAAAACAAAATGCTTTACTCTGTCTTTCTCCGAATACAATTGCTGGTAAAATGATGATTGTAAGGGCAATGGAATTTGATTTAAATTTACATATCACTGATCCTGCTTCTAACCCTTTGGATTGTGTCAATTTCACAATTGACTTTATTGCTATTGTACCTCTGCAATTAAGTACTATTTTAAAAAATTCAATAGACAAATTAAGATCGATAAAAAATTGTATTGTTGGAGGTGGAACCATTTCTTACGAACAAAACAATCAACTTATAGAAAATGATTTAACTGTTTTTCAAACATATGGAATGACCGAAACACTTTCCCATGTTGCGTTAAGAAAAATCGGAAAACAGACAGAAGAATTCTACACAGCTTTAGAAGGTAATCATTTCAGTATAAATACTTCGAATCAATTAATTATTCATACTCCACTTTTGGATTTCGAACCTTTGGTAACAAATGATATTGTTGAACTCATGAATACAAACCAATTTTGTTGGAAAGGTAGAACTGATTTTGTTATTAACTCAGGTGGCATAAAGCTTCACCCTGAAGAAATGGAGTTAAAGTTATCTAAATTGATTGCTAACTCTTTTTTTATTTCAAGCTTAAAAGACGAATTGTTGGGTGAAAAAGTAATCTTATGCATCGAATCAAAAGAGAAAATTGATCTCTCAAAAATAGATTTCATTCAGATTCTTTCAAAATATGAAATCCCAAAAGAAATTTACTACTTTGAAAAATTTGAATATACGGAAAGCCTAAAAATAAATAAGTTAAAAACGATTGCAAAACAGCTTCAAAATGCCATTCAGCAAGTACTTTAAAACTTTAGGTCTTTCTGAACATGCTACTCAGGATGAAATCAGAAAAAAATACAGAGAATTAGTCAAGATTTATCATCCTGACATCAATCCCAATCCAATTGCTACCCAATTTTTTATCGAAATAAAAGAAGCTTATACCTTTTTAACTGAGAATGTTGAGAAAATAGAAATATGGAGATTGAAAAATGAGTTGCAGCACCAAACAAAAAGGAAAAACAATATTTTATCAAAAGAAGCCAAAATTAAAATGGCTAAAAAACGTTTTCAACAAAAAAAAGAACGAATAATTCAGGATGAAAAAAAATATTACAAAGACTTAATTCAAAGCAAAAGATGGTTACTTTTTAAAATATCTAGCTTCATAAGTTTAGTATTAGCAATCACTATTTTAGCCGACGAATTTCTTCCTAAAAGATATGAAAACGATAAAATTATTGCTTACAATAAAGATGCTGTAGATCTAATTAACGACGAAAATGCTATCCATTCAAATTTCGACAAAGTATTAGTAAAAACACAAAATAAACACACCTACTTTTTATCGGATAAAGATCTAAATTATAGAGGTATTTATACCTATTTACCCCTTATAATTATTGAGGAAACATATATTTTCCACTTTCCAAAACAAATTTATAGTTTTGAGTTAAATCAATGTAAAACTTATGCTATCAATTTTACATTTGGACAAACAAGTTTATGGGTGTCTTTGGTTTTATTTATACCTTTTTTAACATTTCTATACAAACGAAACAATACACTTTTCATTATTATGTTTCATATTTGTCTATATATCATAAATGGTTTGGTGATGTATTTACTATTGAGTCAAGGTCGATTTATGCACTTGATTACTTTAGGACATTATTAAAAACTATTTTTTCAAAGCTCTAGCCATATCCATTTTATCATCTTTCTCTTTCAAATCATTACGTTTATCATGTAATTTCTTTCCTTGAGCACAAGCTATTTCTATCTTAGCCCAACCTTTTTCATTGATAAATAATTTCAAAGGAATTAATGTATTACCTTTCACTTGTAAGAATTTTACAATTTTAGTAATCTCACTTTTATTTAATAATAGTTTACGATCCTCTCTTGGTTTGTGATTATAGAAAGAGCCATTTTCATATTCTGTGATATGCATATTTCTAATCCAAATCTCTCCTCTATTAACAACACAATACGCCTCTAAGATACTCGCTTTACTTTTACGAATACTTTTAATTTCAGTACCTCCTAATTGCATACCAGCAACATATGAATCCATTAAATGATATTCAAATCTTGCTCGTTTGTTTCGAATATTTACTTCGTTTTTAGCCATGTATTAAAATTAAGTATTTTGTTGGAATAATCCTTCAACTTCTGGTTTATTCGATTTTTTTGCGCCTAAATAGAAAAAATAGATACAAGCCAACATAAACAAATGACTTAAATCGTCCTTATTCAACCATCTGTGAGGATTAATTTTGAAGAAAAAAATGAATACTGAAGGTAAACAGATCAATACCCCATATACCATATAACGCATTTCAAGAAAACCGTCTTTATAGAATCTATACCCTAAAATACCGCAATAAATAATGTAAGTAAGTATTGCATCTATTGCAACAAAAGTAAATTTAAACGAAAAAACAGACAAGATTAACAATGTAAATCCTTTTAAAATAAGGAAACTGTTAAGTCTATTCTTTAAACTACCTTCATTTAACTTTATCAACATTGCTTTTCCCGCAAAATAACCTGCAATAATTCCAAAAATCCAATTTGGAAATTTTCCTGGGATTCCAAAATACTGAAAAAATAAATGCCCTAAACCACCAAAAAAAGTTGAAATTGAAAAACTTATAAAAAAATAAGACCATTTTTTTGTAGTTTCCTTTTCAGTGTTTTTTAATTTAAAGTAAGCATATAAACTAAATACACTCATCAACCAATTTGTAATCAAGGCCATTGGTTCTTGTAAATGAAGACCAAATAAATCAAATGGTATTTTATCAATCATAAGCCGCAAATTTAATGAAAAAAAATCCAAACTTTTGAATGTTAAAAAAATCAAAGCAATTGATTCATTTACTAATTTATATAATCGTAATTTTATAATGTGAAAATACCTTCAAAATATATCGAAAATGCTGTTGAGCAATTATCCTCACTTCCGGGAATAGGTAAAAGAACAGCGTTGCGCCTTGTGCTTCAATTAATGAAACGTTCGGATTTAGAAGTAAGGCAATTTTCTGAAGCGTTTTTAGATATGAAACTAAATGTAGTACATTGTCAATCATGTGGCAATGTTTCTGATGCTGAAATATGTGCGATTTGTTCAGATGAGAAAAGAGATCAATCAACTATTTGTGTAGTAGAAGATATTAGAGATGTATTAGCAATTGAAGCGACGCAAACCTACAGAGGTATATACCATGTACTTGGTGGAATTATTTCACCCATGGATGGTGTTGGACCAACTGATCTTAATATCTTACCGCTAATTGAAAAAGCTAGAGATCACAAAATAAATGAAGTAATTTTCGCTTTAAGTCCAACGATGGAGGGTGATACTACAAATTTCTATCTTTATAAGAAGTTAAAGGAATTTGAAATTCAAATCACAACTCTTTCTAGAGGAGTTTCTGTCGGTTCAGAATTGCAATATGCTGATGAACTTACATTGGGACGTTCATTAATAAATAGACAACCTTTTAAAACAAATTAAAGAGCTAAAAAACAATTTTTCACATAATAAAAATTGCAATTATATACGATTCTTTTAGTCTTTTCATCCTTCATTCTCTTTCAGTTCAATTCATTGAAAAAAAATATTTTCAAAAAAAAAGGCTAAAAAGTAGCCCACGTAGGAATTTTATCTTATTTTCGATTTCTAATTAATAGAAAAACAACTTTTAAATTTTATTTACAAGCTAAAAATGGCCAGTATATTTGTTGCTAAATTAGATTTTGGCGTTACTGAAGAAGAGTTAAAAAGACTTTTTGAACAATACGGTAGAGTAGCTAAAGCTTCAATTGCTTTAGATAAGGAAACAAAAAAACCAAGAGGTTTTGCATTTGTTGAGATGAACGATGCTGCAGAAGCTGCAGAAGCTATTAAAAACCTTGATGGAACAAGCGTAAATGGACGTCAGATTGCTGTTAAAGAAGCGGATCAACGACCAGATAATCGTGGAGGAAATTCAGGTGGAGATAGACGTCCAGATTTCAATCGTAACAATAATAGAAATGATCAAAGACCGGGTGGTCCAAGAAATTCGAATATTCAGTCTGATTATAAAAAACCGATTGAAGATAGACCAGCTAACTTTACACCTGCTCCCTCTGTAGATTCTATTAAGCCTGTTGTTCGTAAAATAGATAAAGACAAAAAACCGAAAGATTGGGATTCTGAAGGGAAAAACAAAAAACCTAAGATGAATGCTTACAAAAAAAGCGGAAAAAATCCTAAGTTTTTTGATGATGAAGATGATGAAGATTGGGATTTACCATTACCAAAATACGATGATGAAGAAGATTTTGATGATGATGAAGACTACGAAGATGATGAAGATTAATTAACATCATTTATGATAAATATTAAATGCCTTTCAAATGAGAGGCATTTTTTTTTGTACATTTGTACTAGTTCTTTGGGGTCGTATTGGATTTGACAGCAATAGCAGTTGTCAAGTGTAAGCATGTAGAGCGTTGTGGTGAAGCTCTTAAATATCTTGTCACGAACAATAATTGACAACACGTCATACGCACTTGCTGCCTAATTTGTTAGACAAATTAAGCTTTATTCCTGCTGAAGTATAGTAAGCGGAACGAGTACTCTCTTCAAAAACTCCGCCTGATAGGTTTTGGAAATCGAGGGTTCATCTAAAACAGGATAGTAACAATTCCGCTTCGTCGTTGTTATGAAACTCTAGAAGATAAGCTTGTAATTGGGTGTTCTTGTCCGTTTACAAGTCGAAAACTAATCAAAAACTAAACATGTAGAAAGCTTGAAAATTCGTTGTTTGGACGAGGGTTCGAACCCCTCCGACTCCAC
>CALPVI020000055.1 GCA_943326975.2 Actinomyces viscosus
AATTCCTTTTGTGTTCTTTCACAAACAACGATTAAAGGTAAGGTTACAGACAAAAAAGGTGAACCTGTTTCATTTGCTACGGTTTATCTTAAAAAAGCAGCTGAAGGAACGAGTACTGATGAAAATGGAATTTTTAATTTTGTGTCTAACGTTGAGGGAAGTGATACCCTTTTTATTACTAGTATTGGTCTAGAAGACTATATTTCTCAGATTGTTTTAGATAAAAAAGAAATAAATCTTTCGATTATATTAAGAGAGCCTGAAAAGATTTTAGAGGAAGTAATCATTACTGCAGGAACAATTGAAGCAAATAACGAAAGATCGGTTGCTGTTCTTAAGCCTTTGGATATCGTAACAACAGCTGGTGCGCAAGGAGATATCATTGGAGCAATTCAAACTTTACCGGGTGTTCAAAGAAATGGTGGAGATCAAACAGGATTAATGGTGCGAGGAGGAGATGTGAATGAGAGTTCAATGATTATTGATGGTATGATTGCACAAAATGCTTTCAACAGTAGTGTGCCAGGTGTTTCTCAGCGAAGTCGTTTTAACCCTTTCCAATTCAAAGGCACTTCTTTCAGTAGTGGTGGTTATACAGCTCGATACGGACAAGCACTTTCAGGTGTATTGGATTTACAAACGAATGATTTACCAGAAAAGAGTACGATTAATATTGGAGCTAACATGGCTGGGCTATATCTTTCAGGTGCAAAATTAATGGAAAAGAATTCAATTGAATTTTCTGGGAATTATACAAATTTAGCACCTTTTTATAAATTCGTGCCTACAAATGTTAATTTTTATACGGTTCCACAAGGTGGAAGTTTTTCTACACGTTATGTGTCAAAGACAGATGACAATAATGGGATTTTTAAGATGAATTTTTCACAATCATTTACAAAATCAGGAATCCAAATTTCAAACCCAGCAATAGCTGGTGATAAAATCAATTTTAATTTAGAAAATGAAAATACGTATTTCAATACTTCATTCAGGTATTTCATTAAACCAACGTTAAGGTATTTTTCAGCTTTTTCTTTTAGTAATAACATAGATAATATTGGGTTTGGAACAACACCTTTATATAGAACAGATAATAGGATTCAAGGTAGGGCTGAGTTATGGAATGAATTTTCAAGAAAATTCAATGTATTAATTGGTTCAGATGTTCAAAGAATAACATATACCCAAAAATTTGATTCTTTAATTGGTCAATTCGATGAATTCCTTTCAGCTGGTTATTTAGAGGGAGAATACAAGCCATTTAAACGATTTGCTGTAAAACCCGGTTTTAGAGGCGAATATTCTAAATTAATTGCTAGAGGAAACATTGTTCCGCGATTGGCATTTGCATACAAAATAAATAATTCTAGTCAAGTTTCTTTTGCAGGTGGGATGTTTTACCAAACAGCAGCTACTCAGTATTTATTACAAGGATATCGTCCTGGTTTTCAACAAGCAATTCATTACATGTTGAATTACCAAGTAATGGGAAATAATCGTACATTGAGATTGGAAGGTTATTTCAAAAGTTATGATCAACTTGTGCGAGAAAAGGGAGTAGCATATACTCCTAATCAATACAGATTTAATTTTGGAGAAGTAGATAATTCAGGTAATGGCTATGCTCAAGGAATTGATTTCTTTTTCAGAGATAAAAAGACGATTAAGAATTTAGATTATTGGATATCATATAGTTACATTGACACTAAAAGAATGTATCAGAACTACATTGATAAGGCTACACCAGATTATGTTTCGAAACACAATTTAAACATAGTTGCTAAATATTTTATCGAGAAAATACAAACAAATTTCTCGGCAACCTATTCTTATTCAAGTGGAAGGGCATTTTATAATCCAAATGCAACGAGTTTTTTATCTGATCATGCTCCTGCTTATCAAAACTTTGCCATGACAGTTTCGTATTTAACAACAATTAAAGGTTTATTTGCTGTGTTTTATTTGAGTGCAGACAATATTTTAAATACGAAAAATGTTTTGGGTTACAGATACTCAACGGATGGAAGTCAAAGATTTGCGATCATACCTCCGTTGTATAGATCTGTTTTCATTGGATTTAATTTATCACTATCCAAATTTAATAAAGACGAATTATAAATTTAAATAAATAAAAATGAGATCAATTTTAAAAATCAAATTAGTAGCAGCGTTTACCTTTTTTGCCTTAGTGATTAATGCTCAAACAGTAGAAGAAAGTGTTCAAAAAACCTTTCAACAATTCGATACAGCAAAAACGATTGGTCAAATGATGGCAGCGTCATCGCAATTTGATTTGTTAGCAGCAAAATATCCAACAGAATATATAACGAATTATTATTCAGCTTATTCTAAGGCAGTAATTTCATACAAAGAAAAGGAAGGGAAGAAGAGAGATTTATACATTGATATGGCAACTAAATATTTTGATAAGGCAAAACAAATCAAACCGGAAGATTCAGAAACGTATGCTCTCGCTGCTTTATTAGCAAATGCAAGATTATCTGTTGACGGTGGAAGTAGATGGAAAGAATACGGGGAGATTTTTGAGAAAAATTTAACAAAAGCAAAAGAGTTAAACCCTAACAATCCTCGTATTTATTATTTAAAGGGTGCTGCTCTTTTTTATACGCCAAAAATGTTTGGTGGTGGAGGTAAAAAAGCAAAACCATTCTTTGAACAAGCAAAACCACTTTTTACAACACAAGATACATCATCTGTTTTGATTCCTACTTGGGGAGAAAGACAAACAGATGAATTTTTAAAGATGTGTGAGGAATAATCAAAATCACACCTAAGAATTATTTTAATACCTTTGATAAAAAAATAAGAAATGTTAAAATCAATGACGGGATACGGAAAGGCAACTGGTACGTATAACACAAAAAAAATCTCTATCGAAGTTCGTTCGTTAAATAGTAAATCGTTGGATTTAAATGTTCGAATCGCTCCGATTTATAAAGAATTGGAATCAGAATTTAGAAAAGTAATCGGCCAAGAATTAGATAGAGGTAAAGTTGATTTAACGATTTCGTTAGATAGTACTGGAGAAACAAAATCGTATGCTGTAAATCAAGAATTAGCGAAAGCATATTATAATGATTTGAAATCAGTAAATGAGGCAATTGGACAAGAAAATGTTGATTATCTTTCCTTAATTTTAAGAATGCCTGATATTTTCATCAATGAAAAGGAAGAATTAGATGAAAATGAAAAAAATTGGTTGTTGGATTTATTAAAGCAAGCTTCAACGAATTTAAATGTGTTCAGACGTCAAGAAGGTGAAGCGCTAGAAAAAGAATTTACAGAGAGAATAGAAGACATTCGTAGATTGTTGTTAGAAGTGCCAAAATATGAAAATGAACGTATTACAATCATTCGTGAAAGAATGCGTAAAAGTTTAGAAGATATTGCTGCTACTTCGTATGATGATAATCGATTGGAACAGGAGATGATTTTTTACATTGAAAAATTAGATGTTTCAGAAGAAAAAATGCGTTTAATGAATCATTTAGATTACTTTCTTGAAACGATGATTTTACCTTCTGCAGGTAAAAAATTAGGATTCATTTCTCAGGAAATTGGTAGAGAAATCAATACTTTAGGAAGTAAAAGTAACCATGGCGAAATGCAAAAATTAGTTGTGGACATGAAAGATAATTTAGAGAAAATAAAAGAACAGATTTTAAATACATTGTAAATATGTCATTTGAACAAACTGGTAAATGCGTTATTTTTTCTGCTCCTTCAGGTGCAGGAAAAACAACAATTGTTCATCATTTATTAACCCAATCATTGGGTTTAGAGTTTTCAATTTCAGCTTGTAGTAGAGATCCTCGTCCAAATGAAGTTGATGGAAAGGATTATTATTTCCTAGGTGTAGAAGGGTTTCAATCGAGCATCGAAAAAAATGCTTTTATTGAATGGGAAGAGGTTTATGCAGGAAATTATTACGGCACATTAAAAAATGAAATTGAACGTATTTGGAAAAATGGAAATACAGTAATTTTTGATGTAGATGTAGTGGGTGGTTTGAATTTGAAGAAAATTTTTGGTGAAAATGCATTAGCGGTTTTTGTTCAACCACCAAGTTATGAAGAATTGGAAAAACGACTAAGACATAGAAGCACAGAGACTGAAGAGAAAATTCAACAAAGAATGGCGAAAGCAAAAACTGAATTGAGCTTTGCAAATGATTTTGATTATATCTTGGTAAACGATAATTTAGATAATGCTTGTTTAGAAGCAAAAAAATTAATTCAAGATTTTACTAAATAATGTAAAATGAAGATAGGGTTATATTTCGGAACATTTAATCCAATTCATGTTGGACATCTTGTAATTGCTAACTACATGGCAGATTATACAGATTTAGATCAAGTTTGGCTAGTTGTTTCTCCTCAAAATCCTTTGAAAGTAAAATCATCTTTATTGGCCGATTATCATCGTTTAGCAATTGTTCAAGAAGCCGTTGAAGACAATCCTAAATTAAAGGCTTCAGACATTGAATTTCACTTAAATAAACCTAGTTATACTTCTGCAACTTTAGCCCATTTAAAAGAAAAATATCCCAATTATGAATTTTCATTGATTATGGGAGAAGATAATTTGAGAACCTTACATAAATGGTATAATTATGAATTTTTATTAAAAAATTATACTTTTTATGTTTATCCACGTGTTTTAACTATTCAAGAAGAACAGGAAGTCATGGATATTAACTCTACAACTGAAAATAAGTACAATCATCTTGAGAATATCAAAATTTGTGATGAAGCACCCGTGATGAAGGTTTCAGCAAGTTTTGTTAGAGCAGCAATAAAAGAGGGGAAAGATGTCCGCTATTTGTTAACAGAACCGGTTAGAAAATATATCGAGCACATGAATTTTTATAAATAAATCGAATGAAGCAAACCGATAAAGGAATTATCTTAAATAGAATTTCATACGGAGATAGTAGTTTTATCGTAACGGTTTATACACTTGAAAAGGGAATTCAAAAATTTATATTTCAAGGAGCTAAAAAGAAAAAAGTTCCGATTTATCCTTTGTTAATTGCTGAAATAACCTACTATAAACGTCCTGATAGTGAATTAGGTAAACTGACAGCAGTAGAGGCTAAAAATCATTTACAAGAGCTGACATTTGACCCTATTAAATCAGTCATTTCTTTTTTTATAGCAGATGTTTTATTAAAATGCTTAAAGCATGAGTACGAAGATAGTGAATTGTACTTTTTTTTAGAATCATTCATTCAAGCAATCAATGATGCCGATGATTTGTCGCATTTCCCAATCCACTTTTTGACTGAATTTTCTAAACATCTAGGAATTTGTCCGAATGTGCTAGACGAAAATCCACGTTATTTTAATTTAATAGATGGTGAGTTATCTAACCAGAAACCAATTGGAGATATTTATTCGACAGATGAAATTGCAACAATTATCTATGATTGCATTGAGAATCAAATAACAGCACAAAAATTCAGTAAATTAATACGAAAGGATGCTTTAGAAGCTATGATTCGCTACTATCAAATGCATATTCCTCAATTTGGTGATTTAACAACTTTAGCAATAATTGATGATATTCTTTATAAATAGAAATTAAGGAGCTACTTCTTAGTTGTTAAATAAAAATCAAGTACATTTCATTCATTTTAATCAGAAAGGGTTAAATAAAAAAGCTGCCCTTTTGGGACAGCTTATTATTATTTTTGAAACTATTGGAACGGTTAATCTCTCGGTTCTTTGATAAAAACATTTGAGAAATCAATATTTTCCATAGAATTTGTTTTAAAGTCTCTAACTCGAGCATTTACCATAAGAATAAAGTCACCTGTTAATATAGGCATAACGGGACTTTTATCAATTATTAACTGATCACATTGCACTAAATATTGATTTCTTTTAGTAGGGTTGATTTCTTTTAAAGCTGCTTCATATAATTTATCATAGTCAGCACTTTTAAATTTAAAATTGTTAATTAAAGAAACTTTACCATTTAAATTTCCACCATAAAAAATAGATAAGAAATTTTCAGGATCTGGATAATCTGCAATCCAAGCTGCTCTCCAAATTTTTGCTTTACCAGATGCAATTGCTTCGTTTCTTTCTGTAATTGTACAAACTTTCATTTTTAAGTGTAAACCTAAATTTTTATTTAATTGATCAATTGTACCTTTCACCATTTGGTATTTACTTGAACCAACTTTTGTGTTTACATATACCTCTAAAGCAGGGAATTTACTCCCATTAGGATAACCTGCAGCGGCTAATAGTGCTTGCGCTTCTTTTACATTTTGCTCAAATCCTTTTACATCACTATTTGGATATGTATCCATAGGAGGAACAAAACCATTCAAAGCAGGATAACCTTCACCTTCTAAATAATTATCAACGATTTTTTGTCTGTTGATAGCTAAGTTAAATGCTTTTCTTACTCTTTCGTCACTAAATTCTTTGCTTTCGCAAGCAAACGCAATATAGGCAGTGCTTAAACTTGAAACATTTTCAATTTTATGCTTCACATTTAAACCTTGTTGCGCTTCTTGTAACGTACCAAGGATATTTTCGATCTCTTCAACTGGAATTTCGAAAACTACATCGTTTTCTTTTTTTCTAAAAGCAAGTAACTCACTTTTTTTGTTTTTAGAATAGGTAATTGAAATTTTATCAAGGAAAGGTAATTGATTTCCAAAATTATCTTTTTTCCAATAGTTAGGATTTCTTTTTAAAATTACTTTTTCAGCTGTTAATTCTTCCAACATAAATGGTCCAGTTCCAACAGGATGATTTTTTACGTCAGTTCCATATTTTTCGTATGCTTCTTTAGCAATAATACTTAATCCTGTATGGGTTAAAACTTTATCTAGGGATGTAAAAGCTTGAGATAATTCAATTTTGATAGTGTAAGGATCGATAACTTTGATTCCAGAAACACCATTTTCAGGCAAAGAATTTTTAGATTTTTTATTGAAATCTTTTGCTCCTTTTATATAATTAATAAGCAAATAACTAATTTGATTATTAGGTAAACCAGAACAAGCTAAATCCAAGGTGAATTTAACATCTTCTGCAGTAACTTCTCTTCCATCAGATGAAAAACAATCATCAGAATGAAATTTTACACCTTTTCTAATTTTTAAAGTGTAAACAGTTGCATTTTTATTGATTTTGAATGATTCTGCAATTCCAGGAGTAACTTTCAATGTATTTAAATCAATTTGAAACAATGGTTCAAACATTTGACTTAAAATACGTTCGTTAAAAATGTCAATTGATTCAATTGGAAATAAAGATGAAACTTTTTCAGATGACATGAATTTTATTTCACCACCGTATTGTTTGCCTCCAACAGCCACTAAATTTTCTGTTTCTTCAGAGCTTGAACATGAAAAAAGAATTACTGTTATTAGTGAATAAATAAATAAAAGCTTAGTGCGCATTTTTTTTAATTTGTGTGTTAACTATTTCAGGAGTTGAATTTAATATTCATTCGAATAAATTCCTAACAAAAATGAATTATTATTAATTAATTAATTGAAACCGATTGATTTTCGAACTCTTTTTAATACTTCTTGTGCAACTTTTCTAGCTTTTTCTGCACCAATTGCTAAAGCAGCATCAATTTGAGTTTTATCAGCCATTAATTCATTGTATTTGTTTCTTTCCTTCTCAAATTTCGAAAGAATCAATTCGTATAATGCAATTTTTGCATGACCATATCCATATCCACCTTTGATGTAGTTTTCTCGCATAGTAGCAATTTCACTTTCAGAGGCAAGTAATTTATACAAAGCAAAAATATGGCAAGTATCAGGATCTTTTGAGTCTTCTAAATCTTTACTGTCTGATACAATTGACAGTATTTGTTTTTTCAATTCTTTTTCCGGTAAAAATAGATTGATGAAATTGTTACGAGATTTACTCATTTTTTCTCCATCAGTTCCAGGAATCAGCATTGTGTCTTCTTGAATTTTATCTTGAGGCAATACAAATGTTTCGCCCATTTTATGATTAAATCTAGCAGCAACATCACGTGTCATTTCTAAATGTTGTAATTGATCTTTTCCAACAGGAACTATTTCAGCATCATACAATAAAATATCTGCAGCCATCAAAATTGGGTAGGTAAATAAACCTGCATTTACATCAGCCAAACGATCACTTTTATCTTTAAATCCATGTGCTAACGTTAAACGTTGATACGGAAAAAAGCACAACAAATGCCACATTAATTCAGTAACTTCTGGTACATCACTCTGACGGTAAAATACTGTTTTTGAAGGGTCAATACCAAATGCTAACCAAGTCGCTGCGGTAGAGTAAGTATTGGATTTTAGAACATCTCCTTCTTTTATTTGTGTTAATGAATGCATATCCGCAATGAACATAAATGCTTCATTTTCTGGATTGTTAGCCATTTCAATTGCAGGAATAATTGCTCCAAGTAAATTTCCTAAATGTGGTGTGCCTGTACTTTGAACACCTGTTAGAACGCGCGCCATTTATTTATTTTTTGGGCTAATTTACTGATTATTTTAGCAAAATTGAATAGCATCGTTGAGTTAAAGTCGATTTTTGTATATTTGATTGATGAAGTATTGGAAATTCATATTTGG
>CALPVI020000056.1 GCA_943326975.2 Actinomyces viscosus
AGTTATTAAAGGAAACATAAGTAATTGATTTATATTTATTTTCTGAAATAACTGTATACTTATATCTTCTTATAATTCCTTAAATGGTTCATGAAAAACAAAAGTGCACATGTCCGAAAAGTATGCCTTTTTTATCTAAATAAATACATCTTTCCAAATTCTTTTTTGAAATACACATCACTTTCAGATGATCGATGCTCAATGTCTTCGCCATTTATTTGAGCTTTTACAGTATATAAATATACGCCATTAGCTAGTTGGTCACCAAAATTATCTTTACCATCCCAAGAGAATTGTGTAACATTCCTTCCAATGGAAATTGGTCCTAATTCATCTTGTGTGATTTCCCGAACAACTTTGCCTGTTACGTTCATAATCTGAATAAGGATTTTATCAGGGATTTCAGAACCTGTTAGTGTAAAAACAAATTTTGTGCTTGTACTAAATGGATTAGGATAATTCATCAAGTACGTTAACGTAGAAGCATGAACTACTTCAAAATTAATTTTGTATTCGATATCTCCAGAAAGATTTCCGCTTCTATCGGTTCCCTGAACTAATAAAGTGTATTTACCATCAAATGCAAAATTAGCAGGATAATTTATTTTGAAACGCTTGTTTTGCGCATTTGCAGGTGTCCATGTCATAATAGAATTACCTTGATTGTCAGAGAAGTAAATTCTTTTTTGAATTCCTTTAGGGTCTGTTAGATAAATCGCGAATAAAGAAGTATCGCTATCACTATCCATTACTAAGTATGGATTATCATCTTTTAAAGTGATTAAAATTTCACTGCGAGGAGAAACAATGTCGCCGTTTAATAAATGTTTATTATCGAATGTTACATCTAAAATAGGATTGACTTCTTCACGGATTACATAAAAAGGTTTTTGTAATAAATTATTAAAATGTTTTTGCTCAGGTTGATCAGTTATATATAAACTTCCATTAATGTAAGGATTAACTTCCATCCAAAAAATATTACTTCCTGGTAAGCCTACTGTTGAAAATTCTATTGTATCTCTAAAAGATTGGTTTACTCGAAGTGAATCTTGTCTAGAATAATTAATGAAATGTTTGTTATGGTATTCATCTTCAATCCAATAATTGATGAGTAAAGAATCCATTGGTAGTTTGTAAATGTTTTTTACATTGATAGCAAATTTGATTCTTTCACCTTCGTTTAATGTATCTTTATTAGGAAGCCATGTATAAGGAATAGAGTCGTCTAAAGCTGCTTCAGGTAGAGGATTGTATAGCACTTGCCATCTTTTTAATTGTGCAGGAGTAAATTGTGTTTTATCAACATAATTTGCTTCCAATTTAATGTAGGGGTAAAGATTGGCTGGGATTTGCGAATTTAAGTTTAAAATAGAGTCCTTTTTTGTTAACAAGGTATCAATTGATATTTGTTCAGCACCGAAAATATCGAAACCTTTTATTGTTAAATTGGTAGAGTCTGCAGAATTATTAATGTTTTCAAAAGGTCTTTGTTGCCAATATACATTATTCCAATTTTCAGCAGGTCCTATCATTGTAGAAGTTTCAGAGCCTTTGTAATCAAATCCGACCAAATTTGTTTCAAGATTAAAATTTGATTTACCACTTGAGAATAATTCTTTCACACTTGATTTATCCCCCTTTTTACAAAAGAATATGAAAGGCTGTTCAGGTCTTCCTGATACGATACTATCTGAACCTAATTGTTGGAAGGTATTGTAAAGAGTAGGTGCGAGATTATTCCAATTGCTAAATTGAGTAGTTAATGGTGTGTAAATCAATAAATAGTAACCATTTGGAACTTTATTTGTAACCAAGTCTTGAAAAGCTGCAAGTTGAGTAGCGTTATTTTGTCTGTAAATAAAGAAGTAATCAGCTCTAGTTCTACATGATCCACAACCATTATTCGCATTTCCAAATTGATGATCAGGATTAATAGGTGTACATCCACAGCCAGGCGTGGGAGAGGAGCAGTTATAAGTTCTCCAAGGTTTTAAAGTGTAAGGATCAATTATAACAGCATGTATAGATGGAGTCATTGTACAAATCCCATAATCTTGTTGTTGGTTGTCTATGTAATAAGCAATGTCGTATGAGAAGTACGTTTGATTGTCGCATCTTAGTTTCTTTAAACTCGGATTGAAGAGCTTTGTTCTATTGGTTGAATCAAGAACGACTCCATTAAATTCGTTTTTTGTAAATTGATAAAAATGAGCTTGTCCCCAACCTTCTTTTCCATTGATATATTGAAATGATTGTTGCTTCCATATAGGATTTGGTTCATCAATAGCGACTCTCCAAAAATAGACTGTGCTGTCTGAACAAATTAATGGATTTGTAATTCCTATACTATTTTTCCAATCAGAAGATTTTACTTCTTTAACACCACCTAAACCACTTACTTGAGCATATCTAAATTCAGGACTATTGAATGAGTTAGAAGTATCTATTTCAAAACGATAGGTATTTTGAGGAGCGATAGGGTTAATGGTTGAAGCTTTAATAGTTACATCATTGTTTGGAACAATTGCAAAATCATGAGGTAATACAGGCAATATACCATCTATATTAATAAATAGACTTTTCGTAATTTGGTTGTTAAAATTATCATCAAATTGCTCATTAATAAAGTTAGGAATATCAGCTGAAATTGTAAAAGTATTCACACCACTCGCAATATTTGCTTGCAAAGGGAAGAGTAATTTTAAAGTATCTTTGTAGTTTAAACCATTTACTTTGAATAAATAAGTTGAATCATCGTTTGACAATGGAAAATCTCTTTTGACCTCTAAGTTAAAGGTGTCGGTAATCGCTTTTCCTAAATTTGTAAGTATAAGATCCATTTCAATAAATGGAGTGTTTAAATCAAATACTGGAGGATTGAACGAAACATTTTCTGTTTTCAGCTCTATTTCAGGTTTTGGATAACCATTAATATGAATCATAGGATCCCCATTTAATGTCATTTGAGCTGAAGTACATTCCATTCCTAGTGAATTGGATACACTATTGATGTACTCAATTGTACTTTTCATTTGTTGACCAATCGTTTTCCCATAAGTTTCTTTACTTATTTGTTGGTATAAGTTGGTCGAGTAAAATGAAAGGGTATTTGAAACACCTTTATAAACGCTTGCGATAAAGGCTATTGATCCTGAATTTTTTGCATTCACAAATCTTTCTGAAGTAGATGAAATGGTGTTATAAATATCTCCATTATAACATGAATTACCTATTACTACAGGGTATTTATTTGTGTTGTTCCAAGTAGATGGATTATCTAGATTAATTTCAAATCCAGAATTTGTAGGGGCATAATGACTGAAAAATGTCATAATAGAAACACCTTCTTGAATCCTTTTTGATACATTTGTTAAAATTGTAAGATCAAGAGGTTGTGTGTTTGATTTATAGACTCTATGAACATTTCCGGCGTAATTAGCATCCTCGATCGTTGTCTCCATTTGGTTTAAGGTTCCTTGAAATACAGCTTGTTCATTTGCATCTTGTCCTCCTCCAAAATGTAAAATTTGTTTTTGCCAGTCCAAAGCAGATATGTTTTGGCTATGAACAGTATCTTGTTGTGCTTCAAAAGCGATTACTTTATCTAAATAATTTCTCAAATCTGTATTTGTTGAAACCGAAATTCTACCTGTCGGTATAATAGGAGCCCAATTACTTCCCTCTAAGTTTGAAGTGATTGCAATATCACTTGAAGGTTGACCAAAAGCAGGGATTAGATTTTGAGCATAATAAGTTGAATTTTGTCTTGATACTTGAAGAGTAGATGTTGTATTTAAATCATTTGTATAAAGAGCTTTTCCTAGTAAGAAAAGTGCAATAGGTTTTTTTGTTGACTTTTTATAAAAGTAATGTGCAAATCGTCTTATCCCATTTATATGTTTGTTAACACCACCTCCAAATTGATAGTATAATTCATCAACATTTGCTAAGATTACGTTATGATATCCACCACTTACTGAATTTCTATAAGTTGCATAATCAAGTGATGCAGAATCCATTTTTGAATTGTAAATCATTAAAAGTGCTTCCTCAGGATTAAAAGAAGTGTAATCTGTGAAAAGCCCATTTTGATTGATAGGCTTTAAACTTGAAATTGAGGATACCGTATTAAGGTTTTGATATACGACTTTTTGATTTTTATTATTAAAGCTATTAGGAATTAATGTGCTATAGAATCCATTATTATTTGTCAAATCAATTTTTCTTGGAGTATCTCCTAACACAAAAATGATTGGATTTGCATAATTTACATTTGAAAAATCTAAACGAATTTTATTTTGAATTGAAGAATTTACTATATCAAATGTATTGGATGCTAAATTTTCAAGATTGGTTTGTTTAGGATAGGTTACTGAATAATAATTGATAGCTTGAAAATCGGTAGTAGCACCTTGATCATTCACAATAAGATACTTTATTGGTGTTGAACCAGAAGTCAGTTCAGAAATCGGGAAGGTAGTGTCTGAAAAGATTTGTCGCCAACCAATTGTAATTTCATCATGTAAGGTGTAATTGTTTGATCCAATTTGCCATTTTGTATGGTGATTTCCATTTAATGTATAATTGGCGTTTGAACGTGTAACTGATATTCCGTTAAATTCAGGAGATGGAGCTTCACTGCCTAAATAAGTATAAGGGGTGTTCAACGAAAGGTTAACAACGGATCCAATACTATATTGATTTGACCCCCAACCTTCACCCGGTTGATAGAATGAGCTTGATTCATCATCTGTTCTATTTCCTTCGTTATATTTATTGGTGAAATAATTCTCAACTTTTTTTAAAATAAAATTAGTAGGTAGATAATTATTAAAGTTTTGATCTGTTTCTATTGTGAATCGAAGATTATTTGAAGAATTATTCCAAGTTAAAAAGTAATTCAAAGTGTCGTTAAATAAACTATAAGCTGGATTTCCAATATCAGTTGAATTATTATATAAAGTTGAATCTAACCATCCATCATTTTTTTCTGCATAAAACAATATATAATCTCCATTATCTATTTTATTGTCTCCGCCATCCTCTATATGCAAGGGCACTTCTTTTTCTTTTCCAAATAATTGAAAATTATCAGAATTTAAAGCGTTTACAGGTATGCCAGAGTTGCTAAGAGCGTTAAAGTCAATTTTGTAGATGCCATTTTGTACAATAGGAAATCGATAATATTTTTGATTATAATTGATCCATTCATTTCCATATTTTTGAGAAAATGAATTTAAATTAAAAAACAGTAATATTAATAGTAGTAATTTTTTAGTTCCCATAATTTATTGAATCATATTAGTGGGTTTAATCAATTTTATTCTCAATGAAAGTACATGTGAATATAATGATACTGAAGTATTTCCAATATCAGTAAATGCATAATCAAGACTAAAGTTCTTAATATTTAATCCAATACCAATGCTTGGTTGAAAGTTTAACTTTTCTTTGTTATCAATTGTTTGAATATGTTGAATATTTGAAATTCCAGTTCTGATTACAACATAATTTTTATAGCCAAAGCTTAGGCCAAGGTGAGGGTCAATTGAAACAAGTTTGGATTGAATTAATGTATTTCTTTGTCCATCTGTTGATAGATCAAAATTTAACTCTCCAGTAGAATAAATACCTTTATTTCCAATTTCAATCCTTCTGTATCCTCCAAAAATAAATTTCGGCAAAGTTAATTCTAATCCATTTTGTGGTATTGAATTTCCAGTTTGTGTAAAAACATCTTTTGTTTGAGCGTCTAATGTAAAAACCCAAGCATTAAAAGTTGATGTAACATCTCTTGCTAATAAACCAATTTTCCATTTATTATTTACGGAATATTGAATACCTCCATCTAAACCAAAGCCCCATGATGTTGCAAAATCACCAACTTTACGGTGAATGATTTTGAAATTCCCACCGACACTTAATCCTTTGATTTTAAGTTTTCTAGCGTAAGAAAATAAAAAGGCATAATCTGCTGCAGAAAATGATGTGATTTTTGAATAGTTTATATTTCCTTGTTGATCAATAAGTTGAGTTGTATTTGGGATATTATCTACAGCAAAGCGTAGAAATGAAAACGCTGCGGTACTATTACTATCTATTGAGTGTGCTAAACCTAAATAATCATATTTAGCAATTCCTGCAAAATATTCGGAGTGCATAAGTCCTACATCTAACCATTTATCAACTTTGGTAAGTCCAGCAGGATTCCAATATCCTGAATTAACACTACCAGTCTGAGCAACAACAGCATTCCCCTGACCTAAAGCATCCGCTCCAACTCCAATAGATAAAAATTCATTCGAATATTTAGGTGCAACTTTTTCGTTTTGAGCAAACGAAGTAAAACAACCATTTATTAGTAGAAAAATTAGTAAGTAGTATATCGGTTTCAACATTTTTAAATCTTTTTTGTAGTATAATAACCTGTTTTTTGAGAAAAAATTGTGTTATTTGTCCTACGCTTTTTAGATAATGAGTGTAAAAATATAGAAATTGAACGAATAAATAGGTAATTTAAAATCAAAATGATTAATGTTTAACATTCCAAATCTTTTTACAGCTTTTAATTTATTGTCAGGTACAATGGCGATTATTTTAACCTTGATGGGAAGAATTGATTTAGCCCCTTTTGCTATTTATTTAGGTGCGATTTTTGATTTTTTTGATGGTTTTTTAGCTAGAAAATTAAAACAATCAGGAGAGTTAGGTAAGCAATTGGATTCTTTAGCTGACATGGTGACATTTGGTTTAGCGCCAGGTTTGTTTATGATGGTAGTGATTATCGTAGCTTTAAATTTTGGAGATGTTGTTGCTATCAAAGAATTTCCTTCTTACGTGAATTACGTATTAAATGATTGGAAAAATGCCGTTTTTTATGGTGTTCCAAATCAAATGGACACTCCATTGAAATTTTTACCATTTATCGCGTTATTTATTCCTTTTATGTCGATGTTTAGATTAGCAAAGTTTAATATTGACACAAGGCAGTCGGAATCTTTTATTGGGTTGAACACTCCGGCAAATACAATTTTTTTTACAGTATTTCCTTTGGTTTTAAACAATGAGTACAATCAAACTTATCATGATAATATGTTGATTTATTATGTTTTCCAACCTGCACTTTTATTGCCAATTATAGGTGGTATGTCGTTGATGCTGATATCAGAATTACCTATGTTTTCACTTAAATTCAAGCATTTTAAATGGAAAGGAAATGAAATAAGATTTATATTCTTAATAAGTTGTGGATTATTAATTTCATTTTTATTAGTTTGGTCTATTGCAATAATTGTACTTTTGTACATGATTTTATCATTAATAGAAAATAAGTTTTTAAATAAAATACAAAATGAAGTTCAAAGCTGAAATTGATGTAATGCCATTAGATGCATTATTAGACCCACAAGGAAAAGCGGTTACAAATAGTATGAGTAACATTGGTTTGCCAGAGATTAGTGGTGTACGTATTGGAAGACATATTCGTTTATTTGTTGAAGCGGCATCAAAGTCTGAAGCTGAACAAAAAGTGGAAGAATCTTGTAAAAAATTACTTTCTAATCAAATTATGGAAAGTTATGTATATTCTGTTGAAGAAGCTTAATATACTTTAAAATCTATATTTTAAATGGATTTACTTAATTTAGTAAATCCATTTTTGTTTTATATGATAATAGGAAATCGAATAGGTTATAAAATATCAAGTTTTGGAAAAACGATTTTTCAAACATTTAACCCTAGACTGAATCAATGTAATGAAGAACATTTTGTTGAGGCAATTGATTCTGAAATTGAAGAAGCTCTATTTCTTGCTAAAAAAGCATTCGAGGAGTATCAGTTTTTTAGTGGTGAGCAGCGTAATAATTTTTTAAAAGAAATTCACTCTCAAATTTGTTTGAATGAAAAAACAGTAATTGAATTTTACTGCAAAGAATCAGGCTTGACAGAAATGAGAGCACAAGTTGAGTTGAATAGAACAAAACAGCAACTTTTAAATTTTGCAGATTTAATACTAATTGATGAATGGAGAAGTATAAGACATGAATCTCCAGACTATAATAGACATCCAGTTAAGCCAGAGCTGAAAAAAGCATTGTTTCCAATTGGTCCAGTTGTCGTTTTTGGAGCGAGTAATTTTCCTTTTGCATATTCAACAATTGGAGGTGATACGGTAGCTGCATTAGCTGCAGGTTGTTCAGTGGTATTTAAATCTCATCCAATGCATGCAGGAACTAGTGATTTAATGGCAAGTCTTGTTATTAAAGCGGCTCAAAGAACGGGTATGCCTGAAGGGATATTTTCACATTTGAATACGAAAGATTATCTAGTTGGTGAAAAATTAGTTCAACATCAATTCGTAAAAGCAATAGGTTTTACTGGAAGTGTAAAAGGAGGTAAGAGTATTTTAGAGTTAGTAGGTAAAAGAGAAGAGTTAATCCCTGTATTCGCAGAAATGGGGAGTTCTAATCCGGTGGTCGTTCTAACAAATAAAGTAAATACGGATAAAATTGAAAATTGGACGGATTTATTAGCTGAGTCTATTACGAATAGTGCTGGTCAATTTTGCACTAAACCAGGATTGCTTTTCGCATTAAATGATGA
>CALPVI020000057.1 GCA_943326975.2 Actinomyces viscosus
ATGTTCTCTACAGAAATGGGATCAGTTGCTGGAGATGCTTCTACAATTTACTTACGTCCTGAAACAGCTCAAGGTATTTTCGTAAACTTCTTGAACGTTCAAAAATCTGGAAGAATGAAAATTCCTTTTGGAATTGCTCAAATTGGTAAAGCTTTCCGTAATGAAATTATTGCTCGTCAGTTCATCTTCAGAATGCGTGAGTTCGAACAAATGGAAATGCAATTTTTCGTTCGCCCAGGTGAAGAAATGAAATGGTATGAATATTGGAAAAACACACGTATACAATGGCATAAAGCATTAGGGTTAGGTGAACAACATTACCGTTTCCATGATCATATCAAATTAGCTCACTACGCAAATGCTGCTGCAGATATTGAATTCAATTTCCCAATGGGTTTCAAAGAATTAGAAGGAATTCACTCAAGAACTGATTTCGATTTAAAACAACACGAACAATTCTCAGGTAAAAAATTACAATATTTTGATCCAGAACTAAACCAAAACTATGTTCCTTATGTAATTGAAACTTCAGTTGGTTTAGATAGAATGTTCTTAGCTGTATTAAGTGCTTCTCACAAAATCGAAGTCTTAGAAGATGGTTCAGAAAGAGTTGTCTTGAATTTACCTCCTGCTTTAGCACCATACAAAGTTGCAGTAATGCCGTTAACGAAGAAAGATGGCTTCCCTGAAAAAGCAAGAGAAATCATCGACGGATTGAAATTTGACTTCTTATGTACTTACGATGAGAAAGATTCAATAGGAAAACGTTACCGTCGTCAAGACGCTATCGGGACTCCATTCTCAGTAACAGTTGATCACCAAACATTGGAAGACAACACAGTTACAATTCGTGATCGAGATACAATGCAACAAGAACGAATTGCTATTGCAGATTTACACAGATTAATAGACCAAAAAGTGAACTTAAGAACTTTACTTTCAGTAGATAAAATGAGTGAAGTTATTTAATAATAATCTTTAATAAGAAAGCCCAACATGATTACTGTTGGGCTTTCTTATTTTAGAATAAATCCTATTTCAAATTTATCGAAATAAAATGTTTATGTCCTTGTTTAAGAGTAATTGCAACATCTGTATAATCAGGCGGTCCAAATGTACCAAACTTATTATTTGAAAAACCATAAGGCTCTATCGGATAACCCATCAAATTTTTACTCATTTTACCATTTTTGTCTTGATCTTGCAAGACAGCAATCGCATAATTTCCACCATTAATTTTAGGAAAATGAATAGTCATAGGATTTGAATTAACAGCAACTATTTTTCCTAGAACAACTTTCTCGGGTTCAGGAAATCCTTCTTTATGAAAAAAACCTATTCTTAAATTACCTTTTTTCGCTAAATCAATTCCACTGATTTCTATTGTCAATTCCGAAGTATTATCTATCGTCATTGAAAGATGTAAACTAGCAAATAGAAGAAAAACGATATAACGTATCATTATTTATTTGAAGTATTTTATGATTTCATCTGCTGCTAATTTACCACTGATCAGAGCAGGAGGCATACCTGGACCTGGAACAGTTAATTGTCCCGCATACACCATATTTTTTAGTTTCTTATTATTCAACTTAGGTTTCAATATAGCCGTTTGCTTTAAGGTATTTGCAAGACCATATGCATTTCCTTTAAAACTATGATAATCCGAAACAAAATCGTTGATACAATAAGACTTTTTATATTCTACATGCTCTCTAACAGATTCTCCAATTTGTTTTTCAAATCGATCCATGATTATTTCATAATACTTCTCTCGGACCTCTTCAGTATCTTTTAAATCAGGAGCAATTGGCATCAAAATAAAAATATTCTCACTATTTTCAGGAGCAATACTTTTATCCGTTTTAGAAGGGTTACAAACATAAAACAACGGCTTTTCAGGCCATGATGGATCTTTGTAAATTTCATTCGAATGATCATCTAAACTTTCATCGAAAAACAATGTATGATGATCTAAACAATCTATTTTTTTATTAATTCCCAAAAAGAAAATTAAAGAAGATGGAGCTAAAGTTCTCGTATCCCAATACTTATCTCCATAATTGCGATTTTCTTTTGGCAAAAGCGTTTCCATATGCTTGTAATCTCCAGCAGCAACGATTGCATCAAATTCAAAAGATTGGTTATTTACTTCTAAACCAGTAGCTCTTCCATTTGATGTCTTAATACTAGACACATCCGCATTCACATGAATTGAAACACCTAACTCGATAGCTAACGACTCCATTGATTCAATGATGCGATACATTCCGTTTTCAGGATACCATGTTCCCAACATTAAACCAGCATAATTCATTAAACTATATAGTGCTGGCGTATTTTCTGGTGCTGAACCTAAAAAGAGAACAGGAAAATCCATCAATGCAGTTAAACGTGGATCTTTGAAATACTTCCTTACAAATTTTTTAAAATTGGAGAATAAATTCAATTTGAAAACACCCCTTATAACTTCAGGCTCAATAAACTCAAACAAAGATTTACCTGGTTTATAAATTAATTTATCCATGCTCGTATCATACTTATACTTTGCATCATCCATGAATTGAATTAATTTCGAACCAGCTCCCTTTTCAATCGTTTCAAACAATTCAATTAATTCTTCTCTTTCTGAAGGTACATCCATTTTAACTTTGTCCTTAAAGACAATTGAAAATGAAGGATTTAATTTTGTAAGCGAATAATAATTCTCACGATTTCTACCAAAGTCATTAAAATAACCATCAAAAACTTCTGGCATCCAATACCAACTTGGCCCCATTTCAAAAGTATACCCTTTCTCTGTAAACTTTCTATTTCGTCCACCAACTGTACTGTTTTTCTCAAATAAAGTAACTTCAAATCCAGCTTTTGCTAAATAAGTTGCAGCTGCTAAACCTGAAAAACCACCTCCTATAACCGCTATTTTTTTACCCATTATGAGCTTGAATTATTTCTTGATTAAATATTTCGATGTTTGGAATAAAACGTTGATTCTTACCAAGTTTAATCGATTCAAATAATGGAGCTGAGCCTGACCAATAAAAATTAGTTTCTTTGCAATTTTCCTCCAACATTCTTATCACCTTTTTGAATTTTTCTTTACCTGGACTAATAAATATAAATCCAAAAGCGTTTTTTATTTTTTTCTCAGCCAACATCACACACAAATTACTCACTGGTACCTGAGGACCTAAATACATTGTCTTTATATTTGCTGACAGCATTAGATAATTAGCAACCAACAAACCTATTTCATGTGTTTCTGTCTCTGGCAAGAAAAGAACAAAATCAAATTCTTCTTTATCTAAATGTTGTAATTTATCCATTTCTACAAATAATTTCTGACGAATTCTATTTGATAAAAAATGTTCTTGTAATGGTGTGATTTCATCTATTTCCCACATTAACCCAATTCGAGATAATAATGGATAAATAATTTTTGAAATAAATTCAAAAGGTGTAAAAGTTGCTTGAAAATTACTTAACTCACTTTCGATTATTTTATCATCAAAATTTAAAGCTCCTGTTAGTAGATTGGTGATACACAATTCTATTTTTGAATCATTAACTGTAGTTGAGTTGTCAATCTTTGAAAGTTCATGAACTACATCTTCTTTCGGTAGACTCGCAATCTTTGAAATTTTAATCCCTGACTTCAATAAAACAGAGATAGATAAGATTTTTTTTAAATCTTCGTCGTTATAAAAACGATAGCCCGTATCAGTTCTATTGGGCGATAGTAAACTATACCTTTGTTCCCAAATTCGAATCGTATGCGCCTTAATTCCAGTAAAATTCTCTAAATCTTTTATCGAATAAGTTCTCATTTTCGTTCTTTTTTCAAATTAAAATAATGGGTAAAATAGGTGCTCATTAACAATAGCAATAAATTATAAATAGTATCCTCAATTGGGATTGTACCTAATCTGATTCCAAAATTTTGTAGATCACTGTACCAAACCACCGGATTATCCGTAAAACTGCCGGTCAGAATACTATTCACTACTAAAAAAGGAATTAAAGCTACTATATAGGTAAATAAAAAATCCTCCATAAATTTTTTATCTAACTTATTAATAATGAGTATAAATATAGCAGCAATTACAAATGCACTAAACGTATACTTTTGGTCATAATTATATAAACCAATCAATAAAATGACAACTCCAAAAATGTTCCAAAAAAGATTAATTTTCTTGAATAAAAATGGGTTTTTGAAATATGCTTTTAATACAAAGTGTATAAACGTACATGAATACGGAACAGTTATAAAAAACAACCATTCTTCTACTGGTAGATTTAGAAATCTTTTACCAAGTGTATATTGATCATTAAATCCCCAATAAGAATGATTTGTGAAATAAACATCCCAAGGTATAAAAACCAACCCTGTCAAAATGATTGCAAAAGATAAAGCACGAAAATATTGATAGAATGCTACTTTCTTGTCAAATGACAAAAAAAGAGTACCAAAGGTTGCGATATTTATCCAAAGATATAAACTCATTTTCTACTTAATTCATTCTTAGCTTTGATGTAATATTTTCGAGGAACATACAACATTCCAAAGCATTCTCCATCTTCTTTACCTAAATGCTTGTGATGAATTTTGTGCGCATAACGTATCGCTCTAAAATAAGCTGAATCGGTATTTCTAAACCATTTCAAACGTTGATGGATAAATATTTCATGCACAAAAATGTAACATAGGCCATACACCATAATTCCAATTCCAACACTCACACTAATTGAGTTGTGATTCATCATACCTAACATAATGCACAACCAACTTGGAATACCAAAAATCAAAAAGAAAAAATCATTTTTTTCCATTTTTTTATTGTGAGGAGCATGATGATCTTCGTGTAAAAACCAACCCAAACCGTGCATTAAATATTTGTGTGCTAACCATGCAACCGCTTCCATTCCTACGAATGTTACAACGAAAGTGATAATTTCTAAAACCATATTTCTCTTAGACTTAAAACAATAAAAAATATAAACTGTGAAACAAAAACTGTCTTTGTAATTCCAGTATTTTTCAACTTAAATTTTGAACAAAAATAAAGTGCTGGTAAACTAATTAAAAACCATGAAACGTAATTATATAGCGGAATTATTCCTAAATTCCATTTCCAATAACCTAAACTAATCGCTGTCGGTTCCATAGCAATATCAAACAAAAGCATCATGCCACTTCCTATTAAGATTCTATAGTTTGAATTTTTAGTAAATAAACAACTCCAACTCCAAGCACCTATACTTAAAACAGCCCAATTAATTCCAATTATAAATGGAACTTCAAATAATTTGAACCCCAAATTACTTCCATAACTGTAATTTCCAAAAATATACCCTGTATGAACTCCTATTAATTCAGAAGAATACCCAAGTAAGAATATAAGTGAAAATAAAACTGCAAAAAGTTTCAAATTATCTCGAAAAGAAAACACAACGAGAATGAATGTAAAAAATAGATTAAAAAAAGATAACTGTCTAAAATCGTGTTCAAAAGAAGTAAACATTCCTACCAAACCTACGGATAGAAAGAAAACCGATACAATAGAAAGAATATATTTTAAACTAAAATTTTTCATTACAAAACATTGAACGAATGTCTTAAATATCCCTTAAAAAACAAACCATATTTCTTAGCATTAGGAATTCTTACTCTGCCATTTAAAATTACAGAAGGTTCTAATTTCTTAATTTTCTTTAATAATCCAGAATAATAAACATATGCTATATATACACCAAAACGAGTGTTATAAGGCAACTTTTTGATTCCCTCATATCCTGCTTGAAAATCTAATTCAATATCTGCTTCAATCTCTTTTTTAGTAATGGAATTGAAGTTTTCAATATTTATATTTGGAAAATACGTTCTACCCAAAGTATGATAGTCATCTTTTAAGTCCCTTAAAAAATTTATTTTTTGAAAAGCACTTCCTAACTTCATAGCTGAAGGTTTTAATTCTTGGTATTTCTCCTCATTTCCGTTTAAGAAAACCTTTAAACACATCAAACCTACAACTTCAGCACTACCTAAAATATATTCTTCATACTTGTCTTGACTATATGATTGAGGTTCTAAATCCATTTTCATAGAATGTAGAAATTGCTGAATAAGTTCAATTGGAATCTTATTTTCATTTACTACTTTCTGAAAAGCATGTAGAATTGGATTTGTACTGATACCATCTTCAATTGCTTGATACGTTTCCTCAGTCAATTTATTTAGCATTTCAGATTGTTTGTAACCATGAAAAGAATCTACTATCTCGTCAGCTAACCTAACAAAACCATAAATTCCATAAATAGAATTTCTTATTTCAGATCCTAATAATCGAATTCCTAATGAAAATGATGTACTGTAATCATTAGTAGTTTGTTTAGCAATTTTAAATGCTAATTTGTCATATATTGCTTTCATATAGTTTTATCTTTAGTTTCGCTCAAAACAAATATACAAATTTTGTTTAACATTTTTTACGAAATCATTAAACAAATTAACTAGGAAACAATTCCTCAAGCTTTGTTTTTCTAAAATCAAATATTTCAGATAATTTTGGTTTCACAATGAATGGATGCACTAATCTTCCTAAGATACCAAATGGAACTTTGTAATCTATAATATCTTCCATCTCAACACCACCTTGCACTTCTTTTAAGAAATGCTTATGATGCCACAATGCATAAGGACCAAAACGTTGTTCATCTACAAAATATTCCTTATCGATTACATGTGTTATTTCTGTAACCCAGTTTGTCTTTATTCCCAATACAGGTGTAACGATGTATTGAATAATTTGACCTGGGAACATTTTTCGATCAGCTCCAGAAACGATATTAAATCCCATATAAGAAGGGGTAATCTTTTGCAAATTAGCTGGATCAGACAAAAAATCCCAAGCTTCACTCAATGATATTGGTAAAAACTGTTTTGTATGTAACCGGTATACACTTCCTTTTGAATAAAATTCTTTCATGACTTTATATTTTAAATGTTACGATACCGCAATCCATTTCTATAATTTGTCCAGAAATAGAACTTGCTTTATCAGATAATAAAAATGCTGCCATGTCAGCAACTTCTTTAGTATTCAAAAACTTTTTCAATGGATGTCGTTGAATCATATTTTCAATTGCTACTTCATTTCTTAATAAATGTGCTGCAAGAGGAGTGTCTGTAACAGTTGGGGCAATCGCATTTATTCGTATTGTTGAAGCAAACTCAGCTCCAAAAGATTTCACTAAACCTTCAACACCCGCTTTAGCAATCGATATACTTGAGTGAAAAGGCATACCTAATTTAGCAGCAACACTACTAAAAAGCAATATACTCGAATGATTCCCCTTTTTTAATTGAGGTAAATAGTGTTGAATAGATTTAACAGCTCCCATCACGTTAATTTCAAAATCGGATTGAAAATCTTCTGGCTTAAGTCTATTAAATGGTTTTAAATTGATTGAGCCTAAACAATAAACCAATTGATCTACATGTTCTATTTCTGGTAGATTGTCTTGCAAGACATCCACCTCAATTTGAATTAAATTAGGATGTGAAAAATCTGATTGAGTTCTACTCAGACTGATCACATTTGAATATTCAGCAAATTCCTTTACGATTGCTAATCCAATTCCTTTACTACCTCCAACTACAACAATTGTTTTCATTCGATTATTAAAAAGAGAGTTTCAAATAATTTTGTAATTCAGTTATTTTTTCTGGTGAATTAAATATCCCACCATAAAATGAAGTAATTGTTGATGAAGTTTCATCTTTAATTCCTCTAGAAGAAACACACAAATGTTTTGCATCAATTATTACCGCAACATCTTTTGTACCTAATATTTCTGATAGTTCGTTGGCAATTTGATTAGTTAAACGCTCTTGAACTTGAGGTCTTTTTCCAAAATATTGAACAATTCTATTAAGTTTCGATAACCCAATTACTTTTCCTGAAGAAACATAAGCAACATGTGCTTTACCATAAATTGGAACAAAATGATGCTCACAATTTGAGTAAAAAGAAATATTTTTCTCTACCAACATTTGATTGTATTGGTATTTATTATCAAACAAAGCAATTTTTGGTTTGTTCTCAGGATTTAATCCTGAAAATATTTCTTCAATATACATTTTAGCAACACGTTTTGGAGTTCCTTTTAACGAATCATCAGTTAAATCTAAACCCATTACTTGCATAATTTCAGCGAATAAGATTTCAATTTTTTCTTTCTTCTCAGTATCTGAAAGTAAAAATGCATCTTTTCTCATTGGTGTTTCTAAACCAGTATACAGATGGTCATCACCTATTTCTTCTATACTTAATCCATTAAAGTTATTCTCCTGGATATTCAACAAAATTTCGTTCGGTTTCATATAATTTTATTTTAAGATTCAATTCTTCTTTTATCAATGGTCGTAATATGTCAAATATTACTTTAGCAACATTTTCAGTTGTAGGATTTATTTCTTTAAAATAAACTACATCTAAATTTAAATTCTTATGATCAAATACATCTATTATTTCATGCTGAATAATTTTTGATAAGTCTTTAGTATCAATAACATATCCTGTTTCAACATCTGG
>CALPVI020000058.1 GCA_943326975.2 Actinomyces viscosus
CAGCTACTAAAACGGCTTTAATAATTGTTGTATTGTCAATTTTAATTGGAGTAAAATATTCAGGAGAATTCAAAGTTGGTTCTGATCCATTAGTCGTATATAGTATACGATACTTTTTTGATGGTAATTTTGGGTAATTTAATGAAACCATCATAGAATCATCAAAAATTTTCTCATTTTGTTCGAAATAAGGAACAGGGATAAATTCTTCAGGAGTTGTTGAAATAGTTGGTGCATGTTCATAGGTGTCAACTTTTGCATTAGGTTCAGGTCCTAATTCAATTTCTAAATTTCCACCACTATTTATTTCATCATATTCAAGGTATAAACGTTTTATATTTCTACCATTTAACTTAATTTTTTGAATGTATTTATTCTCTTTAGATTGGTTAATTACTTTTACATCAAAGTCTTTACGATTTTCTAAATGCATCGTCATTTTTTGACCCAATGGTCTTCCAATTTCAAAATAAGGATTTCCTGGAGCAATTTGATAAATACCTGCCGCATTTAACACATACCAAGACGACATTTGACCACAGTCTTCATTTCCAACCAATCCATTTGAACGCGAAGAATACATTTCATTCAATATTTTATCTAGGTAGTATTGCGTCTTATGAGGGTGATTCGTATAATTATATAAGTAAGCTAAATGGTGAGAAGGTTCATTTCCGTGTGCATATTGGCCAATTAAACCGGTAATATCAACTTGATCACGACCTTTTAATTTTGAATCAGTTGTGAATAAATTATCTAACCATTTTTCTAATTCATCTTTACCTCCTAATAAATCTCTTAAAACACCAATTGCATGTGGTGCATATAAAGAATATTGATAACTATTTGCTTCAGTGTAGTTAAAGTTAACTTCAGCTGGATCAAAAGGAGTATACCAACTTCCACTTTTTCTTGCACGCATAAATTGAGTAGTAGGATCAAATTCATTGATGAAATTCATACTTCTCAAATTATACTCTTTTATTATCGCATCGTTTTTCTTTTGTTTAGTTTGAATTGCATTTGCAAATACTGAAATACAATAATCATCGTAAGCGTATTCTAATGTTTTTGATACAGATTCTGGTTCATCGTTTAAACTGATAAAGCCATTTTTAGCAAATTGATTTTTTCCGAATTCATTTTTATTGGAAATGGCAAGCATTGCCTTTAATGCCTTTTCAGTATCAAAATTTTGGATTCCTTTAATGTAAGCATCTGCAATTACTGAAACAGCGTGGTAACCAATCATACAATTGGTCTCATTTGCTGCAAGTTCCCAAACGGGTAAACTTCCTCCTTCATCATATTGACGTAAAAAAGTGTTAACGAATTCACCTGTTCTTAATTTTTGCAATAAAGTAAACAACGGATTGGTGGCTCTGTATGTATCCCACAATGAAAAAACAGTATAGTGGTTTTCGTTTAGATTTGTTAATTTATGAATTACATTATCTCTTCCACGATAACGTCCATCTACATCACTAAATATATTAGGACTTAAAAATGAATGGTATAATGCTGAATAAAATGTAGTTATTTCCTCTTTATTATCACTTGTGAAATCAACTTTATTTAGTTCACTACCCCACGCTTCAACTGTTGATGTAAAAACACTTCCCAAGTCAAAGTCTAATATTTCGTAATCCAAATTTCCTCTAGCTCCTTCTGCATCAACAGCAGAAATACCTACTTTGATCATTATTTTTGTAATAGCGTCAGGAAATTCTAATAAAAGTTTATGGTGTCCATTTTTAGTTAATAATTTACTTTTTGTAAATGGAACACTTATGTCCATCGCAAAATAAAAATGTTGATTTTTTGCCCAATCTTGTGAAATTCGATATCCTGATATTGTTTTTTTATCTTCAATTTTAATATCTGCAGCTAGCAATTTATCTCGGTGATCTAAGTCAATTAAGATAAATTTCTTTCCTTTTTTTTGTTTAAAGGTATATTCGTGAATTCCACATCTTTCAGTTGTCGCTAATTTTACGTTTACTTTTGCATCAATTAAATCAACTTCGTAATATCCAGGTGCAGCTTTTTCAGATTTGTGATTAAATCGTGAACCATATCCACCTACAACTTTATAACCAGGTTCAATTTTACTTTTTCCTGATTGAGGAACAATCAATAAATCACAATAATCAGGAACTCCAACGCCACTTAAATGAGTATGACTAAATCCATAAATAACTGAATCTGAATAATGGTATCCTGCACAACCATCCCAACCAGTAGCTCTTGTATCAGGACTAAGTTGAATCATCCCAAAAGGTGCAGTAGCACCAGGGTAAGTATGCCCATGACCACCTGTACCAATAAATGTATTTACATAGGTTGTTTTTAATATCGACTTCGGAATTTCTTCTTTCGGCACATCTGGTTGTGTAGGTTCAGGATTGACGTATTTTTTCCTAACATCTTGACTATTTTTTAGTTCTTGAACACTTTTGTCTTGACTAAAAACTAAATTTATAGAGATGAAAGATATTATTAATAGGATGTGTTTTTTCATTGAATCAGCAATTCGAAAAGTTTTGTGGTACTAATTTAGTAAAATAACTTATGAAATTGAATATTATTTAGAAAGAAAAATTTAGTTTAATGCTTTCCAAAACATAGATGCTGCTGAACCTAAAACTGCTGCATTTTTGCCATGTAATGCAGATATCCTAATTTCTATTTTATTTTGAAATATTTTCAAAGCATTTTCTTCTAAATGAAATTTTACTTTTTCTGCAAATTCATCTCCACTTTGAGCAATTCCACCAAATAAAACGTATGCTTTTGGATTTGAAAAACAAGCAAAATCAGCTAAAGCAGAACCTAATATTTGAGCTGTAAAATTCACAATTTCATTCGCAAATAAATCACCATTTTTCGCTTCATCAAAAACGTTTTTAGCTGTTGGGTGTTCTATTTTAAGTAGACTTGATTTGATTTTGTTTTCAGATTCTATTTCTGTTATACTTCTTACAACTCCTGTTGAAGATGCGTAAGTTTCTAGACATCCTTTCCGACCACAACCACATAATCTACCATTTGGAATAACTCTTATATGACCATATTCACCAGCAAATCCATCTTCACCATAAACTAATTTTCCATCGATAATTACGCCACTTCCAACACCTGTACCTAATGTAATAGTTACAAAATGTTTTAGATCTTTTGCATTTCCAAAGAGCATTTCACCTAAGGCTGCAGCATTTGCATCATTCGTTAGAATAGCAGGTTTATGAAAAGTGTCTTCAAATAATTGAGCCAAAGGTATAATACCTTTCCATTTTAAATTAGGTGCGTATTCAATATTTCCTGTAAAATGATTTCCATTTGGTGCACCAATTCCAATCCCAATAATAGAATCTATAGAATGTGTTTTAATCAGTTCATTATAAATTTCCTGAACAAGATCTTCGGGTTTTTCAAAATCGGTTGTTGCAATGTTTTTTTCGATGATCACATTTCCTTGTTTATCTACTAAACCAAAAGCAGTATTTGTTCCACCGATATCAATTCCTAATGCAAAATGTTCAGCCATAATATTTAGTTTGATTTAAAATTCCATTCACTCATAAATTCGTTTAAGAATTGCTCTAGATATTGGTGTCTGTGTTTACCAATTTCTTTTGCAGATGAAGTATGTAATTTATTTGTTAAAAGTAATAATTTTTCATAAAAATGATTAATAGTATGGCTCTTAGCATTCTTATATTCTTCAAAAGTAGCATGTAAAATGGGTGGGAAGCTCGGATCATAGATTGGTCTATTTTTGTTTCCTCCATATGCAAACGCGCGCGCTATTCCAATAGCACCTATAGCATCTAATCGATCAGCATCTTGAACAATTTTTGATTCAATTGAGTTTGTTTCATCCAATACGTTTGCTCCTTTATAAGAAATTTGATTGACAATTAATTTGACTTTAAAGGCTCTTTCTTTATCTAATCCATTTTCTATTAATAGATTATATGCTGTTTCACCGCCCAAAGTAGCAGAACCACCATTGAATTTATGATCTGAAATATCGTGTAACAAAGCACCTAATTGAATCAAAAATAAATCACCACCTTCTTTAGATTGAAGATGAATTGCCATCTGATAAACTCGGTCAATGTGATACCAATCGTGACCTGTTGCATCGGTATCAAATTTAGCATAAACGATTTCTTTAATTTTATCAATTAGCTGATTATCTTGCATTTAAAATCGAAATTAATTTCTGTATTTTGAGTTAAATTTAGATTGTTGCTCCGATTTTAGTTCTTCTAAATCAGAAGGTATATCTCTTTTCCAGCGTTTGTGTGACCATATCCAAAATTCAGGTGCCGCAACAATTTCTTTTTCTAACATTTTAGCATGTTGTTCTGTTATTTCACCCCATCTCATTGCTTTAGGTTCGTCAGAAATGAGTGATAAATCCATTTCGTAGTAACCTCTTTTAACTTTTTTCATTGCAAAAAAGACTACAGCAAAATTATATTCGTTCGCCATTTGTTCTGCACCAAATAAAACTGCTGTTTGTTGATTAAGGAAATTCATCCAATAGCTTTTTCTTGAATCTCCGGGAGATTGATCACTTAATACTAATATTGCAATGGGATTGTTTTTTTCTGCTTCTATGGCTGTCTTAAAGTTTTTGACATTTACTACTTTCATACCATAACGAGAACGTCTTTCATTGATTTTTTTATCCCAAAATTTACTTGTCAACGGCATACCAATCCCCATAGCTTGATGAGAAAATAAATTGTTTTGAGAAGTAATGAGCCATTCCCAATTATTGTAATGACCAGAAACTAATAATACACTTTTTTTCTCTTTGTATAATTTATCCATTATTTCAGTGTTTTTCACAACTAAACGTTTGGATAACTGTTCTTTAGATATTGTTAAGTTTTTAATTCCTTCAGCTAATAAATCTGTGAAATGACGGTAGAATTTACGTTCAATAGTTCGGATTTCTTTATCTTTTTTGTCAGGAAAGGACCGCTTTAAATTCTCATGAACCACTTTTTTTCTGTACGGAATAAACAGAATTATTAATATATAAAAGAAATCTGTAAACAGATAAAGGATTCTCAAAGGTAAAAGGGAAAGAGGAATTACAAATAAATAATAAGCAATTTTTGCAATCATGTGAGTATAAACTTTGAATTGTTAAAGTTAGTTGAAAAATTCGGCTAAAATTGAGTTTATTTTCACTAATAAATCATCTTTGTCTTATATGTCCTGGTTTATTTTCTGGAATATCAAATATCCAAGTATAATAGCCTATAAAATGTGAATCGTAGAAACCGTGACGAGAATAATACTTCTCAGGTATGAAAACATGATTCTCTTTTGGTATCCCATTTGTTTTTTTCTGAGGAGCAATTCCGTCTAACATACAAGGAGCATTATTTTTATATCGAGAAGCATCGCAACCAAACTGATAAACTGTTTTCCAATTTTTTAAATTGATGTAACCACTTTCAGCATTTTCTGGTGCTATGATATAAAATTCTCCTAAATTTATTTTACCATTTAATTCTTCAACAATACCCAATCCATATGCGTACCCCATACTATGTGCAACAATAATAATGGTGTCATTTAATGCTTTATTTGGGATTTCATTCAACATTTGTAGTAAATTTTTTCCAGCAATACGGCCATTTTCTTTACGCAATTCAAAACCATCTTTATTTGATTCACTAGGAAGCAGATCTATTGTTTTATCGGATTTGAACCATGAAAAGAAAGAATCATTTTTTTTGATTTTTTTACATGTATGTTTATTTTTATTGGAGCATCTTTTAGGGTAAATAGTTGTCGTTGTTGTAAAATCTATTAGACTTCCATAATTTGAAGTATTTACTGAAAAATGACCATCAGCATAATAAGTTTCGGTTGGGTTAATTCGTTTTTGGAATTTCAAATCAATCTCTTTCCAAGGGCGCCAATAATCATAACGATCAAATAAATAAATTAAATTAGATGAATTCGGAAATTCAAGTCCATTTTTTTTGATATCACTAAAGGTTTCTTCAAAAGTTCTACCAATAGAAGAAGATCGGTAGCCATTAATAAAAAGCAAGATTCTTTTAGCTGGGTCTTCATTGATACTTAATTTCTTGGTTATTTCAGTCCCATTGTGATTGAAAACACGTTGATTAATCACTTCATCTTTTTCATTGTAATAATTGAAAACCATGTAATGACTTTCTACCTTCTCTTTGAAATTTTTAGTGGGTATATCAAGAATTTTTGAATCGTATGCAAAATGACATTTGTTCCATCTGTCATTGGTGTCTTTGTGTAAAGCGAAATAGAGCACATTCCCTTTAGTTCGCATGTACCATTTATTATCTCTTTTTAAAAGAAGCTCTGATTTTAAATTGGTTTCATCTTCACGTTTGATTTTTTCATGATAGACAATTTCTTCAATTGCTTGTTGAAATGAATAATTATGTAAATCCTCCAAATAGCCTGATGTGATTCTATGTTTTAAAATCTGATTTTGAATCAAAATAAAACTACCAATGTAAATAGTAGTATTCAAAAGTAATAACCCTAAGAAAAGAAGTTTCGTAACGATTTTAGGATATGTATATAAAAAGTGGGTACGACTTTTCCATTTTCTTCTGAAGTAGATCGAAATTATAATTAAGATTGAGAAAAAGATAAAATGAAACCAGCAGATGAAATATTTTCCAATAGTAAAAAGTGGTTTTAATAATACATCTTTAATATTCAAATGATAAGATAAATAGTTCTTTTTAAATGGACGTTTGATAGTGTTAATGAGATTTCCACCTTGAATTTTAATTAATCCATTTTCATCTTCGCTCCAAGAATAATAGGCAACGCGACCATTAATGGATTTTACATCTTCTTCTGCATCATAATAAAGGTAACTGTTACAATTACTTCGAATCAAATCCCATTGAAAAAAGGTTAATTCTTTTCCCATTGTGGTATCCATGAGGTTGAAGGTACTTCCTTTTTGAGGTCCTTTATTCAACCAACTATCTTGCAATGTTCCAAGTCCATAAGCCATCGTTTTGGACAATTGATAATAGAAGTTCGCGGAATTTTTAGAAATAAAACCGATTGCTTTATTTCTCGGCATATAACTATTTATTTTTAAATCGTTGAAACCAGGAATAACAAATAAGTAGTAAGCATTTGTATTAGAATTAGGATATTTTTCAAAATACAAATCTCTTAAATTACGCATTTCGTGTGTGTAATTTTCATTATTTATATTTGGATTTGAAAATAGATTTGTATCAATTTTGTTATTAATTCGGAATACAGACTTAACTTCAACATTAAAATTTAAATTAACTTGACTGTATATCGATTTTAGTTCCTTTTGAAAACTATCTACATCAATTTTTCTATTAACAATCGGAACAATGATTATTTTATGTTCAATTTTTGAAAAGTGGTGTATTTCTATTTGATTGACTTTTATTTCATTACTAAAAACAGAAACTGTATAATCATCCTTATTTTCAGGTAAAACTAGAAGTAGGGTAGTGTCATTGATATTTTTTTTCGATAATTCAGTTGCAGTTTCTTCAATTTTGAATGTTAATTCCTTGAAATTAAATTTTTTATTAAAAATCAATTTTACTTTAACAGCATCAAAAGTGTTCAATGAAATGTGCGTAGTTAAATATTTTTGCTTATTTCTATAATAAGTTAACCATTCTTTGTTTTTTGGATTGTCTATATTAACCAAAGCTGAATTATCGCTAGAATATTCAAAATTGGCAAGTGTCTTTTTGGTACTCAAATTGTTTTGAGCACTCGTATAAAAATCATTTAGTAAAGTGATTAAAAAAAAAAAGAAAAGTAAAATTCTCATAGAAATTAATTATTTATATTTTTTTCCCCACAATTGGATAATGTGTTGTTCAATTTCTTGTTCTTTTTTACTGCTACCAGCTTTGAAAAAATTGAGATTACTTATTTCTTGTGGTAAAAACTCTTGTTCAACAAAATTTCCAGGGTATTCGTGTGAATATTTATACCCTTTACCATAGCCTAAATCTTTCATTAATTTAGTTGGAGCATTTCTTAAAGGCAATGGTATAGGTAAATTTCCCGAGCGTTTCACCTCTTCTTGCGCCTTATTAATTGCCATATAAGAAGCATTTCCTTTTGGTGAGGTGGCTAAATAAATGGCGCATTGTGAAAGTATAATTCTAGATTCTGGCCAACCTATTACTTCGACAGCTTGAAAACAATTATTAGCCATTAAAAGCGCATTTGGGTTCGCTAATCCAATGTCTTCTGAAGCTAAAATAATTAATCTTCGAGCAATAAATTTGGGTTCTTCACCACCTTCAATCATTCTTGCTAACCAATATACAGCTGCATTTGGATCACTTCCCCTTATTGA
>CALPVI020000059.1 GCA_943326975.2 Actinomyces viscosus
AACAACTTCATGTTCCAACACCCAAAAAGCAACTCCATATGCTTTTAAGTGATTTGTTTGAGATTCATCCATCGGCACTAACAACTGTGTAGCTTGTGCTTTTCCAAACGAAAACAAACAAATAACAATTACTAAAAATAACTTCATATTGAGTTTAGATTATTAGAATGGCGCATCATTTGAATTAAAATTATCAAAATCAGATCCTGGGTCATCAAACGAATTCATTTTACTTTGTAAAGTAATTGTATTCGAGGGAGAAGTATCAAATCCTGTATTTGCATTCATACTTGAAGGCAAAGAAGCAGCTGGCGTATCATCAGTGTAATTATCGATATTATCAAAACGAGCATATTCGCCAATAAATCTAAGTCTTACTCTATCTAAAGCACCATTTCTATGCTTTGCAATGATAATTTCTCCAACACCTTGATTCGAATTCCCATCCTCATCTTGCAAAAATCCGTAATATTCAGGTCGATAAATAAATGACACAATATCAGCATCTTGCTCAATCGCACCAGATTCACGTAAATCTGACAACTGAGGTCGTTTATCACCACCTCTTTGTTCAACCGAACGACTTAACTGCGAAAGTGCAATTACAGGAACATTCAACTCTTTTGCGATTTCCTTAATCGAACGAGAGATAGAAGATATCTCCTGCTCACGATTACCAGATCCTTTAGAACCTCCCGCAGTCATTAACTGTAGGTAATCGATAATAACAATCTGAATATCATGTTGCATTTTCAATCTTCGACATTTAGCTCTTAAATCGAAAATACTTATACCTGGGGTATCATCAATGTAAATTGGCGCAGTTGCTAATTTTGTTATACGTGTATGTAATTGTTGAAATTCATGATCTTTTAAATCACCTTTTCTTAATTTTTCAGCACTTAATCTTGCCTCACTTGCAATCAAACGTTTCACTAACTGAACAGCTGACATCTCTAATGAAAACAAAGCCACTCCTTGACCATAATCTACTGCACAATTTCGAGCCATTGATAGTACAAAAGCTGTTTTACCCATAGCTGGACGAGCGGCAATAACAATCATATCAGAACGTTGCCAACCAGAAGTTAACTTATCTAAATCAAAGAAACCAGTAGCCACACCTGAAATACCATCTGTATTTTGAGAAGCTTTTTCAATTTCTTCAATCGCTTCTCTTACTGCAGTTTGCATTGTAGAAACGCCTTTACTCATATTATTTTCAGCAATTTCAAACAATTCTTTTTCAGCTTTATTTAAAACATCAAAAACATCATTTGAATCATCATAAGCATCACGAATTACTTCGCTACTCATTCGAATCAATTCTCGTTTGATATATTTCTCTGCAATGATACGTGCGTGAAATTCAACATGTGCTGAAGAAGAAATTTTACTCGTTAAAGTAGAAATATAAGCAGCACCACCTGCAACTTCTAATTCTCCTTGCTGTTTTAATTTATTGATAACCGTCAATAAATCGATAGGACTAGAACTTCCAAAAAGTTCTCGAATAGCAGAATAAATATATTGGTGTTTCGGATCATAAAAACTAGTTGGCATCAACATATCAATTACATCCGTAACTGCATTTTTCTCCAACATCATCGCCCCTAATACAGCTTGTTCTATATCAACAGCTTGCGGTGGAACTTTCCCTAATTCAGAAGCCAAAACCGATGGGTTTTTAAGTCTATTCGAAGGTTTTCGAGTGTTTTCAATATTGTTGTCCATGATACAAAGATAACGAATTCGATTGCCGCTAAAAAGTTTTATTTGAAAGTTTTGTTAAAAAGATTTAAATACAAGTTATGAACAAAAGTTGAAATCTTTAAAATCTTAAATGGAAAGATTCACGCAAAAAAAAAGCTGTTCAAATGAACAGCTTCTAATCTATTAATTTGAATTATTTTATTTTGTTGCTTTAGATTTTTCTAACTCTAAACAAAATTTGACAGCATTATATACGTTCACAACTCCGCCTGTAACTGATAAAGTAGCAAAGTCTACTAATTCCTCTGAACCTGGTTTTGTTTGTTTAGTCCCTTTGTAAGATGTAGCAGATTTTAAAATCGCATCTTTAATTTCGTGCATACTCAATGAAGGAAAATAAGATGCTAATAATGCAGCAACACCAGCTACCATAGGTGCAGCCATAGAAGTACCTTGTAATTTTTTATATTTATCATTTGGTACAGAATTGTAAATATCATCACCTGGAGCAAAAACATCTACTGCTTGAACACCATAATTTGAAAAGTCAGCAGCAAGCAATTTAGATCTAAATCTAGTTGAAGCACCTATAGTTAATAACAAATCCAATCTTTCTGTTTGAAAGCTATATTTCCAAGTTGGGAAATTTGGTTCAACATCAACATTTTTATTATCATTTCCAGCAGCATGCACCAATAAAACACCTTTATAATCAGCATATTTCATTGCTTCATAAACTTCTTTTTGGTATACCGAATAATCTTTACCGAAAGACATATTAATAATTCTAGCACCATTATCAACTGCGTAACGAATTGCTAAAGCTACATCTTTGTCATTTTCATCACCATTTGGAACAGCTCTTAGCACCATTAACTTAACATCTTCAGCTACGCCATCACCACCTAAATCATTTCCTCTAATTGCTCCAATAATTCCTCCTACATGCGTCCCATGCAACGCATCAGCACCTTCTACATCATTATTTCCGTATTTAATATCGCTGAAATCAGTTGGATTGTCGCCAATCAATTCTCTTTCATTGAAATTGACATTTAAATTGTATTCCAACTGATCATTTATGTAATGTAATTGTTCATTGATATCTGCAAGAGACAAAGAACCATTTTTCATTGCCATAGCCAATCCTTTCAATTGAATATCTTGCTCATCTGTTGGATTCCAATTCATCAAATCTTTTAACGTATAGTCTAATTTACCTAATTTAGAAGAAATAATAGCTGGAACTTTTTCCATAATCGCAGGAAGCATATCCATTTGAGATTTGTAATTTTTAAAATTTGCTATCTCCTCTTCTACTTCTGTTTTGATTTTTTGATAAACCTTATATTCCTCTTTCTCATTCGAAGAAAGTGTTGCAGGATCAATTCCTTCAAATTTTTTAGAGTAAGTTCTTAGTAATCTTGTTTTCTCTAAAGTAGCCTGATTCACGTTTTCACCTTTTGAATTTCCTAAAAAATTCCAACCATTTATATCATCAATATAACCGTTTTTATCATCATCTATTCCATTTTTAGGAATCTCCTTTGTATTCACCCAAATTTTACCTTGTAAATCTTTGTGCTCTACATCAACACCTGAATCAATTACAGCAACAATAACTGTTTTTGTTTTTCTTTTCTTTAATTTTTTGTAGGCTTTTTCAGTACTCATACCAGCACCTTTCTTGTTGTACCAATTTACAATTGCAGGATCAACTTGACCAAATGATGTATTTGCTAATCCTAAAGAGATTGCAACTAAACAGATTAAAACAATTATTTTTCTCATTTACTTTATTTTTTTTTCCAATTGATTACAAAAATGATAATTATTTTCTATAATATTCAATAATTTTCAATGGAAGGCATTATATTTACTTAACTATCATATAAACAATTACAAACGGCATACTATGAAGTTTTATTTTACTTTTTTTTTATTATTCTCTATAGAGAGTTTATTTGGACAAGAAATTGAAACAATCAATTATAAATACTTTCAAATTGAAGCTAATACCATTATTCCAATCAGTATTGAAAACAATTTAAAAAACATCAATTTTTTAAATGAAAATAATATCAAAATAAAAAATCAAACGAAAAATTGGATTTTTATTTCAGGAACACCTAAATGGGCAATTGAAAATCAAAAAAAAGGTAACATCTCAAAATTCCATTTAGATAATTATTTTGGACAAGCTTTAACAGATTCATCAAAAGTATTGCATCATGTTAATGAAGTGAATAATGGGGAAAATGGTTTAAACACCTCTTACAAGGGGAAAAATGTAATTATTGGTGTTATCGATGTTGGATTAGATGTGACACATCCAGATTTTAAAGATTCATTAGGGAAAACAAGGGTGCTAAGATACTGGGATCAAACTTTCTCAGGGACATCAAATATTACTCCATATAACTATGGCCGTTTATGGGATAGTACTGCAATAAATAATGGAAGTTTTACTGGAAGTACGCAAGCAGCAGATCCGATTGGACATGGCACTACAGTTACAGGAAGAGCAGCTGGAAACGGAGGATCTTGCGGACAAAATGCCGGGTTTGCCCCAGAGTCCTCTATTGTTTTTGTTCAGTCTAATTTAAATAGACCAAATTGGACTTTATCTGTAGCTGATGCATGTGATTATATTTTTAAATATGCTGATTCTATAGGTTTACCTGCAGTAATTAATATTAGCCTTGGTTCTTATATTGGAAGTCATGATGGAAATGATCCAGCATCAGAATTAATGGAGCAATTAGTTGATCAAAAAGGAGGTAGAATCATCGTTAGTGCTGCTGGTAATGCTGGAAATTTTGGTAGAATTCATGTTAGAGGTACAGCAACATCAGATACGAGTTTTGTTTGGTTTTTAAACAATCCTGGTTCAAATATTTTTGGTCAAACAAATAAAATCTATATGGATATTTGGGCAGATACTTCAGATGCAGATTTCATTGATTTTGCTTTTGGAGCTGACAAACCTGCTCCAAATTATGGTTTTAGAGGTAAAACAAAATTTTACAATTTAAAAACGATAACTAAAAATGGAATTATTCTTCATGATACAATTTATAATGCAAATCATCAACGCATAGCGATTGTTGATTTATATCCTGAAATGATTGATAGCGCTTGTCATTTGGAAGCCTATTTCTCAAAAATTGATTCTACAAGCTATTATTACAGACTGATGTCTTTAGGGAGTGGAAGTTATGACACATGGGGTAGCAGTAATTCAAAAATAAGAACAAACGATTTAATTTCATCCATCCCTTCTTCTCTAATTGTTCCTGAAATTGTTAAATACCAAATGCCTGATTTCAATCAAAGCATCGTATCTTCTTTCAATTGTTCAGAAAAAATAATTTCAGTGGGAAATGTTAAAAGTAGAACACAACATACAGACAAAAACAACAACACCTATTCCAATGCTGCTGGTGGAATTGCTATTGGACAAATCAACACAACATCGAGTAAAGGTCCAAATAGACATAACTATACAAAACCTGATGTAGCTGCAAGTGGCGAATTTGGTATAGCTCCTGTACCTGCCTGGATGTATTCGAACGCAACATACAATTCTTCTGTCGATATCAATGGTTTTCAAGGAAGAAATAATGGTACATCAATGGCAGCGCCAAGTGTTTCAGGAATAGCTGCTCTATATCTTGAAAAATGCTCAAAATCAAGTTATAATGATTTTAAAACAGATTTATTTTCAACTGCAACAGTGGATGGATTTACAGGTAATGTTCCAAATAATGCTTATGGTTACGGAAAACCAAATGCTCTCAACCTAATGTTACTAAATAATGCTTCTGCTTCAATTTCAGGGAACTCAGGTATTTGTTCTAATCCAATTACTCTTGGAGTAAATTCTAATCAAGCAATCGACTCTATAAAATGGTCAAATTCCTTAACAAACCAAACCATTTCAATTTCCACACCTGATACTATCTTTGCTTTAGCTTATTATGGAAAAGGGTGTAAAGTACTAACTGACACAGCAATTATCAAACAAAATACTATTTTACCAAATCCAATAATTACTCAAAATAATCATACACTAACTTCGGATACACAAGCAAATTATCAATGGGTTTTAAATTCTACTCCTTTAACAAATGAAATAAATCAAAACATACTTATCGTTCCAATGAATGGTGATGCCTATTCTGTTTTCACAACGAGTATTGATGGATGTGTTTCTATTTCGAACACAATTATCATAAGTACAGCATCTATTGATGAGTTAACAACTTCTAAATTAGATTTCTTTCCAAACCCCTCGTTTAATCAAATTTTCGTTTCTACAGAAGTTGAGATTAATTCAATAACTGCAATTGACAATACCGGAAGATCAATTCTTTTACCTAAATTAGGTGGTAATAAATATCAAATCGAAAATTTAAATTCAGGTGTTTATACACTTAAAATTGATACTAATAAAGGAATATTTAATTCTAAACTAATAAAAATGTGATTTTGTATTAAAGAATTTATATTTTTGAACTCGTAAACATAAAAAAAGAAATGAAATTAACAGGTATTATTGCAATCTCAGGAAGACCAGGACTTTTTAAAGTTATTGCTCAAGGTAAAAATAATGTAATCGTTGAATCACTTGTTGATAACAAACGTTTCCCAGCGTATTCATCAGATAGAATATCAGCTTTAGAAGATATTAGCATCTATACTTATGAGGAAGAAAAACCTTTAAAGGAAATCTTTTTAACGATTTACAACAAAGAAAATGGTGGCGAAACAATTTCTCACAAAGAAAGTGAAGTTAATTTAAGAAATTATATTGACGAAGTACTTCCAAACTACGATAAAGAAAGAGTATATATTTCTGATATCAAAAAATTATTCCAATGGTATAATTTATTACATAAATCAGGAAACTTAATCGTTTCTGAAGCAAAAGAAGAAGTTGCAACTGAAGCAACTGAAAATAAAGAAGAGAAAAAGGAAAAAGTAGCAGCTAAAAAAGCGTCTACAGCTAAACCTAAAGCAACAGCTGATAAAGCAGCTCCTAAAGCAAGTGCTGCTAAAAAAACAGCAGCTACTAAAACTGGAGGAACAAGCAGAGGAAAATAATCCTTTAAAATAATTGATAAAAGCTGTCTATTGACAGCTTTTTTTTTGCTTAAAGATTCAAATTTGAAAAATAAAAAAAGCCTAATTTGATATCAAATTAGGCTTTGTAAAATAACAATCCTTTTTACATTCTATCAGGAACATTTATTCCCAATAATTGCATAGAACTTGCAATTACATTGGCAACATTTTGACATAATACCAATCGCATATTTTTCACTTGTTCATCCTCCTCAATTAAAATCGGTACAGCTTGATAGAAATGATTAAAGGATTTTACTAACTCGTAAGTATAATTTGCAATCACTGCTGGTGAATATGATTTTCCTGCTTCAGCAATTATTAATGGATATTCGTTTAATAATTTTATTATCTCTTTTTCTTCTGCTTTTAAATCTGATGTATTGAATGATTTAATCCCTCCTGCTCTATTTATTAAAGAATTAATACGTGCGTAAGCGTATTGGATAAAAGGCCCTGTATTTCCATTTAATTCAATTGATTCTTCAGGATTGAACATCATTCGCTTTTTAGGGTCAACTTTTAATAGATAATACTTCAATCCTCCCATACCTATTGTATTACAAAGTGTTGAAATATCTTCTTTAGACATTCCTTCCAAATGACCTCTTTCTTTTGTTAATTCCGAAGCACTGTCAACAACTTCTTGCATTAAATCATCTGCATCGACAACCGTTCCTTCTCTTGACTTCATTTTACCTGAAGGTAAATCTACCATCCCATAAGATAAATGAAAACAGTTTTCTGCCCAAGAATAACCTAATTTACTTAAAATCAAGAATAACACTTTAAAATGATAATCTTGTTCATTTCCTACAGTATAAATCATTCCACATAAATCTGAATAATCTTTGTATCGATCAACTGCTGTACCTATATCTTGTGTCATATAAACAGTTGTACCATCAGAACGAAGTAATAGCTTTTCATCTAATCCGTCTTCTGTTAAATCTATCCAAACTGAACCATCCTCTTTTCTGTAAAAAACACCTTTTTCTAAGCCTTCTATAACAATATCTTTACCTAAAATAAAAGTATCAGATTCATAATATAATTGATCAAAATCAACCCCCATGTTTTTGTAAGTAACAGCAAAACCATCGTATACCCAATTATTCATCGTAGTCCACAATAAATACACTTGAGGATCTCTAGCTTCCCACTTAACCAACATTTCTTTGGCTTCTCTTAAAAGTGTTGTTTCATTTTTAGCTAAATCTTTGATTTTGTCATCAATACCTTTGATTGCTTTTTCATCTTTACCTTCTTTTGAAGCTGTCAATCGATGAAATTCTTCAATCACATTTGCAGGAAAATTGTTTGTATCACCCGCTTCCCATTCAGCAATAATCTGTTTTGCTTCAGCGTTGAATTGCTTGTCAAATTCAACGTAATATTTACCAACTAATTTATCGCCTTTTAATCCTGTATTGGATGGAGTTTCTCTTTCGCCTTTTTCATTTATTGGAGAAAATTTATCCCACGCCAACATACTTTTACAAATATGAATACCACGGTCATTGATTACTTGAGTTTTAACAACTTTATGACC